>JBFIHP010000123.1:0-7888 GCA_041601735.1 Planctomycetota bacterium
CTCGAGGCCCTTGCGGTAGGCCGTGGCAGCCGCCTCGACATCGCCCTGGCCGAGCAGGCAGACCGCGAGGTCGTACTGTTGCTCCGCCATGTCCGTCTCGGTGAATCCCCGCTCGCGACGAAACCGCAGTAGCTCGCGGTAGTGGGTCGCGGCTTCCTCGTACTCCCCCTTCTGGAGGAGGGTGCCGGCGAGCCAGCGCAGGCCGATGTCGAGCTTGTCCGTGACGTCGCCGCCGAGGAGGTTCCGGTCGTCGTCGAGATAGGGGCGCACGATGGCGATCGCCTCGCGGGCGAGGGCGATCATGTCGTCCGGTCGGTCCTGCGCCGCTCGAGAGCGGATCAGGCTCAGGAGCCGACCGGCGACCAGCGGATGCTCGTCGCCGAAGAGGCTGCGGAAGACCCGCACGGCCCGCTCGTTCTGGTCGGAGGCGGCCTGGCTGCCCCGGTAGAGCGTGTGGTGATTCAGGAAGTCGGCGTGAGCCGAGAGCATGAAGGCGACGAGGAAGTGCTCGTCGCCGACGATCGCGACGGCCCGGGCGATGGCGTCCTCGTAGAAGCGATGGGCGGCCGCCGATTGCTTCATCCTGTCGGCGAGCTGGGCCTTCATGAAGACGCCGAAGATGCCGCTCAGATCGTGCTCGCCGTCGAGGCCGTCCATGATGCCGAGCGCCTTCTGGGCGAGCGGCGCCGCCGCCACCGCGTCCTCGCGGGAGAAGACGTGCACGAGGGCCCTGATGAAGAGCAGGAGCGCGTACTCCCGACTCTCGGCGCCGAAGCGCATCGTCGCGAGCCGCTCCGCCTCCGGCGCGAGGGCCTCGGCCTCGTCCAGCCGCCACTCCGCGACGTACTGGGCGACGAGCTCGCCGGTCACGAGCGCCAGCTCCGGGTGGTCCGGGCCGAGGATCTCGCGCTGTCGCTCGATCACGGCGAGCATCTCGTCGGCGCAGGTCTCGCCGCGGACCCGGCGGACCAGCGCGCGGCTCATCAGGCTGTTCGTGTAGTCGATGTGCGACTCACCGAGGTGGTCGCGGCGGAGCTCGAGCGCCTCCTCGATCAGGGCGGCGGCCTCGTCGGGGTAGCCGAGGCCGAGGTAGACGCGACCGATCGTGTCGAGGAGCTGCGCCCGCACCAGGGGCTGATCGACGAGCGTCGTCTTCAGCTGCTTCGCGCCGCGGTCGAGGATGTCGCGCGCGCTGAGCTCGGCCTTGCGGGCGCCGCCGCCGAAGACCCGGCCTCCCGTCGCCATGGGATCGGATTCCTCGAAGAGCCCGGTCATGAAGAGGGCGACCTGGCGCGCGGTCTCGGCCTCCTCCTCGGCCTTGGTCTGGGCGCGGCGGGCCTCGTCGGCGAGGGCTTCGGCCTCTCTCGTCTTGAGCTCCGCGCGCTCGGCGTTGCGTTCCGCCTCGCGGGTCTTGGCGGCGAGGTCCCTGTTGGCTTGCTCGATGCTGCGGTTCTGGAAGGCCAGGGCGACGGCCGAGGCCGTCACGACGACGAGGAAGAGGCCGAGCGAGACCGCGAGGGCGGGGTTGCGCTGGGCCCAGCGCTGCAGCTTGAGGAGGGCGCTCGCCGGGCGGGCCTGGATCGGCTCCAGCTGGCGAACGCGGCGCAGCTCCTCCGCGAACTCGAGCGCGGTCTGGTAGCGGCGATCACGGTCCTTCTCCATGGCGGTCTCGATGACCACCTTCAGGTCCTTCGAGATCGCGGGATTGAAGTCCTGCGGATTCGGCGGTTCGCGATGGCTGATCGCATCGAAGAGCTGCTCGCGGCTCACCCCGCCGAAGGGACGCTGCAGGGTCAGGGCCTCGTAGAGGGTCACGCCGAGCGAATAGACGTCGGTCCGGCGATCGACCCTCAGGCGATGGGTCTGGAGCTGCTCCGGCGACATGTAGGAGGGCGTCCCCATGAAGTCGCCGGTCTGGGTCAGGGTCATCGCATCGGATTCGTCGTCGCGCGCGAGACCGAAGTCGAGGATCACCGCCTGACCCTCGTTCGTCACCATGATGTTGCCCGGCTTGATGTCCCGGTGGATCAGCCCGGCCTCGTGCGCGGCGTGAAGCGCCCGGGCGGCGCTCTCGATGAAGCGCAGGACGGACGTCTCGGGGCGTCTCGTGGCCGTCCCCGTCTCGGCGCTCGAGCGCGACTCGCCCTGGGCCTGACTCCCGAGATCGACGCCATGGGTGGTCGGGCTCGAGGGCGCGGCCTCGCGACAGCGGGCGATCTCCCGATCGAGCGGCTGGCCTTGCACGAACTGCATCGCGATGAAGGGCATCCCCTCGAACTCGCCGAACTCGATGATCCGGCAGATGCCGCCGTGATCGATCTTCGAGGCGACCTCGGCCTCCCGCAGGAAGCGCGCCCGGGCCGCATCCGACATGGCGGCCCGCTCGGTCAGGACCTTGAGGGCGACCTTGCGGTTGAGCCTGCTGTCCTCGGCGAGGAAGACCCGGCCCTGGCCGCCCTGGCCGAGCTCCGAGACGATGCGGTAGTGCCCGATGCGACGGATCCCGGGACCGCCTCCGGGATCGCTGTGTCCGGAGCGATCGGTGACGACCGTCTCGTCGGCCCCGCCGCCCGGACGATGGAGCATCGTCTCCTCGTCCCGCGACCGATCCGATGAGTCGCCCTCGTCGTGAGGACGATCGCTCGGTCGGGTCTCATCGTCATTGTTGGCAGGTGTCATCAGCGCACTGCTCCGCATTGGAACCGGGGCGGGGAGGGCGAGTCAAGTGAGTCTGCCGGGATCGTCTGACCGAGCTCAGCCCTACGCCGTGTCGCGAGAACGTGACCGGAGGCCGCACTGCCGGCAGCCGCCCTGGCCATGAGCCAATCCACGGCGGTAGCGGATCGCGATCGGGCTGGAGGGAACGACCTGACCTCGTGTGGGTACCGCGATCAGGATGTCACGAAGGCGATTGGACGTGATCGGCCTCGGCTCGCGCTGACGCGCGGGCCGGGCTCGACATGCCTGAATGGCAATGGGGCAAGGAGACTAAGGGATGATCCTGGCGGGGCGCAGGCCGAGGTTGCTCGCTCGCGTGTCGAGCGTGCTGTGGTTCCGATCCGCCACGCGCGAGTCGACTCCGGCGCCGCTGAAGCTGCCGCCGCGTTGCACGCGGTCGCGCGTACCGCCTGGGTCGCCACTCAGTCCCCGGTCTCTCGTGTCGTTGACATACACGAAATAGCCATCCAGACACAACTCCCAGACGTTGCCGGTCATGTCGTGCAGACCGAAGGCGTTGGCCGCGAGACTGCCGACTGGAGCGTGGATGATCCAGTCATCCTGGTGACCAGGCTGCTGCCTCGTGAAACCGACAATCTTGGTCTCCAGGCCGTTGATGTTGGCGAACCGGCGCAACTCCGATACCTCCGAGAAGCCGGCGAAGACTTGATCCGTTCTTCCACCGCGCGCAGCGCGCTCCCACTCGGCCTCGGTCGGAAGCTGAAGATCGAGGCGCGGCAGATAGAGCTGCGCATCCTCCCAGCTGACCCGTTCGACCGGATGCCGGACATTCGACGGCGCCTTGAAGGCGGGGTGGTTCGCACCTGCGCCGTAGTCACTTGGATTCGAACCGAAGGCCCGCAGCCACTGAGCCTGTGTCATCTCGTACTTCGACAAGAAGTAGGCAGAGAGACGGACCTCGTGGATGGGTTGTTCATCGGAATCCGAGTTCGGATCGAAGTTGGGCTTCTTCGGGTCTTCCTTCTGCGAGCCCATCAGGAAGGTCCCGCCGGGAATCAGCACCAGCACGACGCCCAGCTCGTCGGTGACCGCGATCTTGCCGCTCTTCTCATCGCGCTCCGGGATCTCGCCTTCGTGCGTCAGCCAGTGCAGAAACTCCTCCAGCCTCGAATCCGGGTCCGGACCGAGCGGAATCAGGCCGAGCTGGGGCTCGAGATCGAGACCCGCGTAGACCTCGTTCTTCGTGATGCGCTCGCGACAGGCTGACCAGAGCTCGACGCATTCACCCTCGAGGGTCGCCTGCGCGATGGCACGTGCCTGCTCGATGCGCTTCACCACCGACTTGACCGGGCCTCGCGCGTCCTCGGCGAAGACCTTCAGATCGGTGAGCAGCTCGGCCATCACATCGTGCTGGAACTGCCGAGCCTGATCGGCGAAGCGCCAGCTCCGACGACCGGATCTCGTCCGCTCCTCGAGTTCGTCCAGGCGTTTCTCCTCCTGAACACGCTGCTCCATCAGCGCCTTCCTGCCGGTCTCATCATCACCGGCCTCGGCAAGAGCTTCGTCGAGTTGCTGAAGTGACTGCCGCGCCTGAGCGATCTCGGCAAGCTCCTTGGCAAAGTCGCGCCGGCGCGCCGCTTCGGTGTAGGGCTCGGCCCGGGCACGCAGCTCGCCCAGGAAGGTCTCATGATCGCTGATGCGCTCGGCCAGGGGGCCGTACTCCTCCTGCCAGGCAAGCAGCTTCGAGACCAGCTCGGGACCCGGAGGATAGAGTTCCTCCGAGGCGGCGATCGCGCTTTCGAGTCGCTTCACATCGGCGAGACGATCGTAGTCGTCCAGGGCTTTCGACTTCTCCTCAAGCGCAGCTTGCTCGGCCGCTCGCGCGGCAGACTCTCGTTTCAGCGCCCTGGTTCGATCGGCGAGAGCGCGCTGCGCGTCTTGCTCTTTCACGAAGAAGACGACCGTCGTCGTGATCAACGCGACAAAGACCAGGAGCGTTGCGGCCGTCAGGCCTCGGTTGCGCTGCACCCAGCGCAGCCCCTTCACGAGCTTGCCGGCCGGCCGGGCCAGGACCGGCTCGTGCGAGGAGAAGCGACGCAGGTCCTCGGCCAGATCCTCGGCCGTCGCGTAGCGGCGATTCTGGTCCTTGTCGAGCGCGGTGAGGATGACGGCCTCGAGGTCCTTCGGGATCCGCGGGTTGAGGTTGCGGGGAGGCCGAGGCTCCTCGTTCTTGATCAGCTCGAAGAGCTCGTCGAGGGTCGGCGCCTCGAAGGGCCGCTTCAGGGTGCAGCACTCGTAGAGGGTGGCGCCGAGCGCCCAGACGTCGGTCCGGCGGTCGATCTCGCGGGTCTGGCCGCGGACCTGCTCCGGCGCCATGTAGGAGGGGGTGCCGAAGCGATCGCGACTGCCCGTGAGCGTCATGCCGGCCGAGGAGTCGTCGTGGGCGAGGCCGAAGTCGAGGATGCAGGGACTCCCGTCCGTCCGCACCATGATGTTGCCGGGCTTGATGTCGCGGTGGACGAGGCCCGCCTCGTGCGCGACGTGGAGAGCTCTCGCCGCATGCTCGATGAACCGGGCGGCTCCCTGGAGGCCCTTCTGCCTGGTCATCGTGCGGCGGCTCGAGGATGCACTCGTGGTCGCCGTGGTGGAGCTCGAAGGTTCGCCGGCCTCGAGATCGAAGAAGACGTCGGTCGCGGCCTCCGTACCGGTCGCGGCCCGCGCGGCCTCCTTGAGGCGGGCGGAGAGGGGCTCGCCCTCGATCAGTTCCATCGCGATGAAGGGCACGCCCTCGGCCTCGTCCATCTCGTAGATCCGGGCGATGCCGGGGTGGTTCAGGCGGCCGGTGGCCTCGGCCTCGCGCTCGAAGCGGAGCCTCGCCTCGGTCGAGTGCACGAGGCCGCCGAAGAGGATCTTCAGCGCGACCTTCCTGCGAATGCGCTCGTCCTCGGCGAGGTAGACCGCGCCCTGGCCGCCCTGGCCGAGCTGGGAGACGAGGCGGTAACGTCCGATGCGGCGGATCTCCGCACTCTCGCGGCCGCGGGCCCGGTCCGTGATCACCGTCTCGTCGGAGGCATCGCTCGGTCGGCGCAGGGTCGTCTCGTCGTCCTTCGACGGGTCGATCGGAGTGGTCTCGTCGTCGTCGGTCGGGGGCATCGGCTGGGGTCTCGCTCACATCGGTTCCGCATTCGAAGGGTAGAGGGAGCAGTCGTCAAGCAGGAAGGGCCGGGAGGCCGGCGCGCCGGTTGACGCTGAGAGGCGATCCTCCTAGGCTCGGAGGTCCTGCGGCCGAAAAGCGGTCGTCCGGCCGATGCCAAGGAGAACGGCGCGAATGAAGTGGCTTTCCCTGCTCCTGCTCGTCTGCGTCTCCTGCGGGAGCGCGCCGGAGGAGCCGCTCGAGATCACGATCCTCTGCTACAACATCAAGCGGGGCCTCGGCAACGACGGCGTCACCGACATCGGACGGGCGGCGGCGCTGATCAACGAGCTGCAGCCGGATCTCGTCGCGCTGCAGGAGATCGACCACGGCGTCGAGCGCTCGGATCGGATCGATCAGATGGTCGAGCTCGAGCGGCTCACCGGTCTGCACGCCCGCTTCGGCGCCTTCATGCCCTATCAGGGGGGCGACTATGGCATCGGCCTGCTCTCGCGCTACCCGATCGTCGAGTCCCGCAACCACCTCCTGCCGGAGGGGGTCGAGCCGAGGACGGCCCTCGACGCCCGCCTGCGGCTGCCGGGAGGGGAGGAGCTGATCTTCACCAGCGTCCACTTCTACCGCAGCGAGGCCGAGCGCCTCGCCCAGGCGAGGAAGGTCATCGAGATCTACCGCGACGAGAGCGCGCCGATGATCCTGGCCGGCGACTTCAACTCCGAGCCGGGCTCGGTGGTGATGGCGGAGATCGAGAAGCACTGGACGCCGAACGACAAGGGGGAGGACCGCTTCACCTTCTCGGCGACGGAGCCGGAGAAGGAGATCGACTTCATCCTCCATCGTCCCGCAAACCGCTTCGAGCCGATCTCGATCGACGTCCTCGACGAGCCCCTGATCTCGGATCACCGCCCGGTGCTGATGGTGCTCCGTCTTCTGCCCCCGATCCCGGTCGAAGAGCGGCCATGATCCGGAAGCGCGCAGTCGTCCTGATCGCCGCGGGCCTCATCGTCTGGGCGGGCTACCACGCGCTCCCTGAACCGGAGCCGAGCAGCCCCGCCGCGGCCGCCGAGGCGGAGGCGCGCTTCGTCGGTCGCGAGAGCTGCGCGGCCTGTCACGAGGAGGAGGTCGCCCTCTTCACCGGCTCCCACCACGACCTCGCGATGCAGCCCGCGAGCGCGGAGACGGTGCTCGGCGACTTCGGTGATGCGAGCTTCGACTACGCTGGTGTGACGACGCGCTTTCATCGGCGCGACGGCCGCTTCTTCGTCAGCACCGATGGACCGGACGGCGCGCTCGCCGACTTCGAGATCCGTTACACCTTCGGCGTCGATCCCCTGCAGCAGTACCTGATCGAGCTGCCCGGCGGTCGTCTCCAGGCCCTCGGAATCGCCTGGGACACACGCTCCGAACCGGAGGGCGGGCAGCGCTGGTTCCACCTCTATCCCGACGAGGAGATCGATCACCGCGATCCGCTGCACTGGACGAAGCCCGCGCAGAACTGGAACTACATGTGCGCGGAGTGCCACTCCACCGACTTCGAGAAGGGCTACGATCCGGTCACCGACCGCTACGAGAGCCGATTCAGTGAGATCGACGTCTCCTGCGAGGCCTGCCACGGCCCGGGCTCGCGGCACCTCGCCTGGGCCGAGCATGGGGGCTCGGTCGGCGACGGCTCGGACATGGGACTCCAGCTCCGGATGCGAGGCACGAGCGAGGAGGACTGGACCCGGAACCCGAACACGGGGACGGCGCTGAGGACGGGGCCTCCGCCTTCTCATGAGCAGATCGACGCCTGCGCCCGCTGCCATTCCCGGCGCGGCGTGATCAGCCCGAGCTACCGGCACGGTCGGAGCATCCTCGACAGCCACCGACCGTCCCTGCTCGAGGGGCCGGCCTATCACGCCGACGGCCAGATCGAGGGCGAGGTCTACGTCTGGGGCTCCTTCCTGCAGAGCCGCATGCACGCCCAGGGTGTCGTCTGCGGCGACTGCCATGATCCGCACTCGCTCGAGCTGAAGGCCGAGGGCAACGCGCTCTGCGCGCGCTGCCACGAACCGGAAC
>JBFIHP010000124.1:0-7862 GCA_041601735.1 Planctomycetota bacterium
CGGCGTCGAGGTCGAGGAACTGGCGGAGTGCGAAGAAGGGATAGGGATCGCCGAAGACCTCGGCGTCCTGTCTGGCGATCTCGTCGAGGTCGGCGCGGGTCGCGCTGCGTATCGTCATCGTATTCCGGTCACGAGAAGGCGCCCGATCGTGACCTGATCGGGCGCCTGCGTTCTCATCATCGGCGATCGATCAGTTGCCCGGACCGGGCAGCTGCGGGAACTTGAAGAAGGGCAGGGTGATGCCCTGGAAGCGGAACTGGTCGACGCGGAAGAAGCCGAGCGGCTCGAAGCCCACGAAGCCGTTCGCGGTCACGAAGTCGTCCTGCTCGACGCCGTCGCCGGAGACCCCGTAGCCGCCCACGAGCGAGCCGTTCTTGTAGAGCGGTGACGCGCCGGGGAAGAAGATGATGCCGCTCTGCAGGTTCTGGCTGGGGGCGGCGTTCGCCATCCGGTTGAACTGCGCGGGGTCCGCGTTCTGGGCCGCGAAGGGGAAGAGCGGGCCGGGCTGCGTGCCCGAGCTGTCGATCCCCGGCGGGAAGAAGGGCTGGGTCAGGAAGGCGAGCGTTCGCGTCGTGAGCGCCACGCCGAACTCGCCCGGTGAGCCCGGAATGCCGGTCGGGATGCCGGCCGCGTTCAGGAGCGCCGCATCCGCGGGGTCCATGTCGGGATTGCCGCCGGGGTAGCTCGAGAGATAGGTGACGCAGCGTGCCTTGGTGAGCGAGACGTCGTAGGAAAAGACCGGCGCGTCCTCCATCCGGAAGGCGCCGAGGACCTCGCCCCTGAGGTTGGTGACCGCGAAGACCATCTTGGTGGCGCTGCCCGCGGGCACGCGGATGGCCGCGCGGGTCGCGTCCGCCGAGGCGATGCCCTGGTTCACGATCGTCTCGACGTCGAGCTGCGTCAGGTTGCCGAGCGGATCGGCGCGCGGGCCGATGATCCAGCCGAAGGGCTGCTCGCCGCCGTCCTGCGGCGCGACCAGGTAGAGACCGTTCACGCCGTCGTTGGCGAAGACGCCGGCGCCGACGTTGCCCGGGCGCACGGGGTCCTGCGTGTAGGGCAGGAGGACGCCCACGAGGAAGATGCGGCCGACCGGCGGCACGATCTCGTAGGGGAAGAAGAAGTTCAGATCCTCGTCGTTCGCGAGCTGATCGCGCGGCGTGCCGAAGTTGGCGATGCCCTTCTTGGTGCCGTCGAAGGCGATGCCGCCGAGCGCGCGGATGGCGACGAACTCGGCCAGCTGGTCGTCGGGGTTGCCCATCGCGTCGGTGATGTAGACGCCGAGGCCGCCCGCCACGCGCTGGAGGAAGTCCGGTGTCGGGGGCGGCGGGTTCGGCGTCGTGCCCTCCTGGAGGGCCCCGCCGCCGCCGCCGCCACCGCCGCCCGGCGAGCCGCCGCCGCCGACGATGTTCGGATCGCCGTTCTTGTAGATCGGGATGCCGCCGGCGAGGTAGGTCAGGCCCGTGCCGGCCTGGTTGACCAGCAGGTTGCCGTTGACGTCGATGCGGCCCGCGGGCGGGATGCGCATGTCGCTGAAGCCGTTCGAGGGCGGCGAGAAGCTCGGCGCGGTCAGTCCGGGTGCGAGCCCGCCCGCCGCGGCGACGTCGGGGTCGGCGTAGGGCGCGCCGCGGTTGGACGAGTAGATCTGCCAGAGCGGGCCCTGCGCGGTCTGCGCGACGCCGAGGGTCTCGTGCTGCGAGGGCAGCGCGGGGTCGAGCGTGAAGCCGTTGTTCGGGATCGGGTTCCGGGTCAGGTTGCCGAAGACCGAGGGGAAGTGGAAGGTGCTGATGAACTCGAGAGTCCTCGAGGTGATCGGCCCCTGGCTCGAGCTCATGAAGGCGCCGGTGCGCGCGATCGAGAGCGCGATGTTGACGTCGTCCTCGGTCGGCGCCGGATTGCGCGACCAGATCGCGAGCGGCCTGCCCACGCGGTCGACGACGGCGACGATCATGTTCGGCGAGTCCGCCGCGGCGGCGGCGCGCTGGATCATGATGTCCACCTCCGTCGAACTCAGCGGTTGCACGCCGGCATAGGAGGGCAGGAAGATCTGATCGCCCGAGCCCGTGCCGCCGCCGCCGCAGGAGGGCAGCGTCGCCAGGGCGAGGAGAGCGAACAGCGAAAGGACGAGGGAGCGCACGGAACGGACCGAGCTCATCGCGAAACTCCTGGTGTGTGCAGGCCGCGGTCCTCCGGCGGGGACGAACGCGCGGCGATGCGCGAAGCCGTTGCAGCGGCCATCATCGGTGAGTGAAGGGGTTCGGGTTTCGTCCCGACACCACCGCGCTCCCGCCACGAGGAGGGTCGCGATTCGCCGAGACCGACTTCACCTACCTGCCATTCCCGGGTGCCGGACGACCGGCAACACGAGGGTCAAGATAGGAGAGCGAAGTTTGGGCGGCTACCCCGCTTCCGGCGTTTTTTTCGAGGGGCTCCCTTGACCCTCGACTTCCTTTCTGCGGAGATTCCGAGAGCCGCGAGAGGAATCGGAACGCGAGTCCTCGGCGGAGGGAATTCAGGAAAAGGGGTGTCCCGATGGCGACCAGACCGCGCCGCGTCGCGCCGATCGCTTTCGTCGTATTCGCCGTCACGTTCGCGACCACGGCCGTTCAGGCCAGTGTGATCGACTCGAACGTATCGGTGCGTTTCGACCTGGCCGAGTGCTACGCCGACCTCGCTCCACAGGAGGAAGAGCCTGCCCCTGAAGGGCTCGAGACCAGGAGCAACGAAGAGCGAGCTCAGGATGAACTCGAGGCCGGCATCCAGGAAGTCGAGGCCCTGCCCCACTTCGCCGAGATGCCTTCGCGCTGGTATCGCGACCCCTGGGCCCTGATGCCGGGGCCGCCCTACGAGATCAACGAGCCGGGCGACCGATTCGGCGATCCCTACCGGCAGAACGTCCTCAAGGGCGATTTCCCGATCATCGGCGACGACATCTTCCTGCGCCTCACGCTGACCGAGAAGGTCACGACCGAGTTCCGCAACGTGCCCACCCCGGCGGGCATCACGGCCCCGGCGCCGAACTCGCCGAGTTTCTTCGGCGACGGCGACCAGTTCTTCATCACCGCGAAGACCGCCCTCAGCATCGACCTGTTCAAGGGGCAGGAAGCCTTCAAGCCGGTGGATTGGCGCGTCCGCATCACACCGGTCTTCGACGTCAGCTACCTCGACGTCAACGAGCTCGGCGTCGTCAACGCGAACATCAAGGACGGCACCGACCGGACGACCGGCGACATCGCCCTGCAGGAAGCGCTGGTCGAGATCCACCTCTTCGACCTGAACGATCGCTTCGACTTCATCTCGAGCGAGCTCGGAATCTTCGCTTTCCGCAGCGACTTCCGCGGCTTCATCTTCGACGACATCCAGGGCGGCGTCCGGATCTTCGGCAATGCCGACGAGAACAAGTGGCAGTACAATGCCGTCTTCTTCAACATGCTGGAGAAGGACACCAATTCCGAGCTGAATCGGCTCGATTGGCGTGACCAGCAGGTCCTGATCCTGAATCTCTACAGGCAGGATTTCCTCGTCAAGGGATACAACGCGCAGGTCTCCTTCCACTGGAACCACGACCAGCGCAGCACCAGCTTCAATCGCAACGACTTCCTCGTCCGGCCGCAGCCCGTCGGCCTCGCCAAGGAGAAGGAGGTGGACGCCTACTACCTCGGCTTCGCGGGCGAGGGCCACTTCGGGCGTTTCAACATCACCCACGCCTTCTATCACGTCTTCGGCACGGAGGAGAACAACGCCTTCGCCGCCCAGGACACCGACATCAACGCCCAGTTCTTCGCGCTGGAGCTCAGCTACGACATCGACTGGGCGCGCATCCGCGTCTACGGCATGTACGCCTCGGGCGACGACGACGCGCTCGACGGCGACGCCGAGGGCTTCGATGCGATCGTCGATGCGCCCAACTTCGCGGGCGGCGAGTTCAGCTTCTGGAACCGTCAGGAGATCCGCCTGCTCGGCATCGGGCTGATCCCGCGCCTGAGCTTCCTGCCCGACCTGACCTCGTCGAAGTTCGAGGGCCAGGCCAACTTCGTGAATCCCGGCATCCTGCTGGTGGGCGGCGCCTTCGATGCCGAGATCACGCCCGAATGGCGCGCGCAGATCGGCGTCAACTACATGCGCTTCGCCGAGACCGACGTCCTCGAGGTCTACCTCGAGACCGAGGACATCGCGCAGGAGATCGGCTGGGACATCTTCTTCGGCACGACCTATCGACCGCTCCTGACCAACAACATCATCATCAACGTCGGCGCCTCCGTCTTCATCCCCGGTGAGGGCATGGAGAAGCTCTATCAGCAGTCCGACACGCTCTACTCCTTCTTCCTCGACGTGACCATCACGTACTGAGAGAGGTGATACGGTGAATCGATCCGGCACGAACAACTCCTGGCGGTACGCGACCTTCGCGTCCCTCAGCATCCTGACCATCGCGATCACGGTGATCGTGAGCTGTAGTCACAAGGGCCTCGATCCCTGGACGGACCACAGCGATCCGCCGCCGAAGATGCTGGTGACCGAGGAGGGGAGCCTCGACCTCGAGAGCCAGACCCTGGTGCAGGCCCAGGCCCGCAGCCGCGGATGCATCAAGTGTCACGAGGGCGTCGGCGATCCGCACGGCGACTACAAGAACGCGCTCTCCTGCGTCGATTGTCACGGCGGCAACGGTCTCGCCGACACCATCGAGGAGGGGCACCCGAAGCCGAATCATCCCGAGGACTATCCGACCTCGGCCAATCCCGAGCGCGCCTACATGCGCTTCCTCCACGAGGACTGGGACTGGGTGCGCTTCGTCAACCCCGGCGACCTCCGCGTCGCCCACGTGACCTGCTCGCCCTGCCATGCCAACGAGGTCATCAACGTCAAGAAGTCGGTGATGACGACGTCGGCTCACTTCTGGGGCGTCGCGGGCTATGCCAACGGCATCGTCTCGGCCAAGCGGTCGATCTTCGGCGAGAGCTACAGCCCCCAGGGCCGCAACCAGATCGCCTTCTCGCTCATCCGCACCGACGACGGCGGCTGGCGCAAGCCCACCGACGAGGAGGTCGCGAAGCACAGCATCTCGCCGCTGGTGGCGCCGCTGCCGCAATGGGAGATCACGCAGACCGGCAACATCTTCCGCGTCTTCGAGCAGGGCAGCCGCCTCGGCGGTCCGGCGCTGGCCTTCAACGGCCTGCCCGTTCCGCTCCCCGGCATCCCCGACAAGCTCGAGGACCCGGGTAGCCCGAACAACCGCATGTCGGACCGCGGCCTCGGCACCCTCAACCGCATCGACCTGCCCATCCTGAACGTCCAGAAGACCCGTCTGAACGATCCGCACCTGAGCTTCCTCGGCACCAACGACCAGCCCGGCGACTACCGTTCGAGCGGTTGCACGGCCTGTCACGTGGTCTACGCCAACGACCGCGATCCCTTCCACTCCGGCCACTACGCCAAGTACGGCAACATGGGCAAGACCAGGCCCGACAACCCCGATCCCAGCATTTCGAAGGATCAGTCGGGCCATCCGCTGGCGCACGAGTTCACGACGGCCATCCCGTCGTCGAACTGCATGGTCTGCCACATGCACCAGCCCAACTCCTTCGTGAACTCCTACTACGGCTTCACGATGTGGACCTACGAGACCGACGGCGAGCCCTTCTGGCCGGAGGAGCAGATCGACCCGACCCACGAGGAGTTCGTCCACGGCCTGCTCAAGAACCCCGAGGGCGCGGCCGTCAAGGGCAAGTGGATCGACAACGACTTCCTGAAGGACAGCGCCCCGAACATCAACCCGAACGCCAAGCACACCCAGTTCGCCGACTACCACGGCCACGGCTGGATGTTCCGCGGCGTCTACAAGACCGATCGCAAGGGCAACCTGCTCGACGAGAAGGGCGACATCGTCCCCTACGACGATCCGATGAAATTCCAGGGTTCGGTGCCGATCGTCGGCTCGACCAACACCTACAACGGCAAGGCGCCGGATCACGCTCGTCGCGCCGTCCACCTGAAGGACATCCACGCCGAGCGCGGCATGCACTGCGTGGATTGCCACTTCCGCAACGACGTCCACGGCGACGGCAACATCTACCACGAGTATCAGGCCCAGGTGGAGATCCGCTGCGACGACTGCCACGGCACCGCGACGGACTACGCGACGCTCGAGCCCTCGGGCCCGGCCTCGAAGGCGCCGGGCCACAAGAAGCTCTACCTCGGCGACGTCCGCGTCACCAACGGCAAGCCCGCGCTCGAGTGGAAGGGCCGCCAGCTGGTCCAGCGTTCGATGCTCGACCCCGACAAGGAGTGGATCGTCCCGCAGGTGAAGGACTCGGTCACGCCGGGTCACGCCGGCTACAGCGAGAAGGCGGCCTACTACAAGACCATCCAGAAGGACAACCAGACCTGGGGCTCGGTGCCCGCCGATCACTCCATGCTCGCGCATCAGCCCGAGCGCATGGAGTGCTACGCCTGTCACACCTCCTGGGTCACGGCCTGCTTCGGCTGCCACCTGCCGCAGAAGGCCAACATGAAGACGCCGATGCGTCACTTCGAGGAGAAGGAGCTGCGCAACTTCGCCAGCTACAACCCGCAGGTGGTTCGCGACGCCGAGTTCATGCTGGGCGTGGCCGGCGACGTGAAGAACAACGCCTTCGCGCCGGTACGTTCGAGTTCCGCGGTGATCATCTCGTCCGAGGATGCCCAGCGTCGCCGCCTCTACGGCCAGATCCCGACCATCGCCGCCAACGGCATGTCGAGCCAGGTCTTCAACACGCACTTCCCGCACACCGTGCGCACGACCGAGACCCGCAAGTGCGACGACTGCCACGTCTCGCAGAACGACGACAACAACGCCTGGCTGGCGCAGACCTACCTGCTCGGCACGGGGCAGGTCGGCTTCATGGGCTACAACGCCTGGATCGGCGCCGGTGAGGGCGGCGTCTATGCCGTCCGGGTCACCGAATGGGAGGAGCCGCAGGCCGTCATCGGCTCGCCGCTTCATGCCATGGCCTGGCCCGACGAGTACGACAAGCATCTCCAGCGCGAGAAGATCCTCAAGAAGTACGAGCACCACGGCGGCACCGACACGCGCAGCGTCGAGCTGCGCGGCGAGTACCTCTACACGGCTCAGGGGCCCGGCGGCTTCCGCATCTACGACGTCGCCCAGGTCAACAACAAGGACTTCAGCGAGAAGATCGTGACCTCGCCGGTCTCGCCGCTCGGCCAGGACCCGCACGTCGATCTGCCCTTCGCCACCGCGGTGGCGCTGCCCTTCAACAACAACATCTCGATGTCACGGCTCTACCGGCCCGAGAACCGCGAGCAGCGCTACGAGTACGACAGTCAGGCCCAGAACATGCACGAGCTCTATCGCTACGCCTACGTCAGCGATCGGGTCGAAGGCCTCGTCGTGGTCGATATCGACTGCCTCACCGACGGCGAGCCGCGCAACAACTTCGTCGAGAAGGTCGTCTCCTTCAATCCGAAGGGTGTCCTGACCGGCGCCGAGCACCTGAAGGTCGCGGGCGAGACGGTCTACGTCTGCTGCGACTCCGGTCTGGTGGCGGTGAGCATCTCCGACCCGCGTGCACCGAAGATCATCAAGATCCTGCCCTGGCCGAAGGGTCTGAAGACCCGCTGGGTGGATGTCCAGTTCCGTTACGCCTTCGTCTGCGACGACGAGGGCGTCAAGGTCGTGGACATCACCGACCCGGCGCAGATGGTCCCCGTCGCGAAGGTCGAGGTCGCCGACGCCCGGAGCATCTACGTCGCGAAGACCTACGGCTACGTGGGCGGCGGCAAGGAGGGTCTATTCATCCTCGATCTCGAGAAGCCGACCCAGCCGATGGTCGATCAGGTCTGGAACGCGGGCGGTGCCATCGACG
>JBFIHP010000125.1:0-7780 GCA_041601735.1 Planctomycetota bacterium
CACCGTCTACCCGGAGCACGAGGCTCGAGTCGGCGGGATCGAGGCGGATCGCCAGGCGATGGCGCCGGCCCGGCTCGAGGACGAGGCGCCGCGCGGCCGAGGCCGTGCCGAGTGCGGAACGATAGGCCGCGAGCTCGCCGCTCCAGGCGGCGACGCGACCGAACTCGACGTAATCGTGGATCAGGCGCTCGGCGCCGTGCAGCTCGAGATGGCGGAAGGCCAGGGATTGCCGGAGCCGGCTCAGGATGCCCAGATGATGACCGAAGAGGCTCACGACGAGGCAGCGCGGCTCCTCGCCCGTCTTCGCGGAGCCGCGGATCACGAACTCGAGTTCCACCGGCTGGGCCGCCGGGTCGGCGTCGAGATCGAGGCGGATGGCCGTCACCTCGTCCGGTGCGATCCTGCCGCCGGGTTCGGGAGCGAGCCTTGCGAGTTCGCCGCTCCGCCAGCCGTGGCCTTCACCCAGCACGAAGTCGGCCGCCTCCTCCTCGCGGGCGAAGGTCCATGAACCGCGCACGACGGGCGGGTCGAGTTTCACGACCTCGAAGCTCGCGGCCCGGGCGCCGAGCTTGCGCGCGATCCTGACCCGCCGATCGACCTGCTCGAGGACGCGTCGGATGTCCTTGCGCTTCTCGCGGTACCAGGCGCTCCGGCGGAGACTCTCGTCGCTGCGCAGGGGCTCGGCCGCGAGCGCCGCCCCTTCGTGGTCACCGGCCCGGAAGGCGGCCAGGGTCGCGGCCCAGGCCCGGAAGGCCTCCTTGTCCTCGGGCGTGTTGACGTGCGCGACGACGACCCATGCGGCGGCCAGCCGCGCGTTCATGAAGGACCGGAAGGGGTCGTCTGCCTCGAGTCTCTCGATGCCGAGCTCCGCGTCGAGGAGATCGCCGTCGCAGTAGGCCAGGAAGGCGCGAGCACGCGCCGCGAGCGCGGGATCGTCGCCGCCCACCAGGGTCGCGAGGCCGGAGACATCGAGTCGATTCAAGGGGACCGTCTCGGGGATGGCGCCGGCGCCGCCGAAGATGAGGCCCTCGTCGCCGATCTCCACGAGGTCGCCGACACGATGGCTACGCCCGCGGCGATCGACCAGCTCGGTCTCGGCCGCGATCCTCTCGGCGCGCAGCATCGCCACCAGGCGCTCCGGCCAGGCCGCGGCCTCGCGCAGGACCTCGGCCACGAGGCGCAGGGTCCGGGCTTCGTCGGCGCGCTCGTCGGCGGGGAGTCGGGTCAGGACCGGATCGAGGCGTTCGAGGACGTCGCCGAAATCACGGGCGGCGAGCCGGGGCGAACCGAGCGGCGGAAGGACATCGACCATCGCGAGCGCCGCGGTCACCCGACGCGCGGTCTCACCGCGATCGCGCTCGATCAGCCCACGGAGCTGCGCCAGGCTCTCGCCGGCGCTCGGTCCGAGCCGGACGGCGCGGCGATCGTCGAGGGCGGCCAGGATGGCAAGGCTCGCGTCGTGCCGGCCCGCGGCCTCTTCGAGGCGGGCGCGTTCCATCTCGCGATCGAACTCGCGTCGCCAGGTAGCGAGCAGTCGATCGGCCGCCTGGCCCCGCGAGATCGCGAGGGCGGCGCGGTCGAGTCGTTCGAGCGTCGGGGCATCGATCTCCTCGAGCCGGCCCACGATCTCGTCGCGATCCAGGAAGACCTCGCTGCGCTCGAGCCGGGCGATCTCGCGGTCGAGGAGCTGCCGCAACTCGGCGGCTTCCAGGTCGCGGAGCCGGGCATCTTCGGCCGCGAGCCGGCGTTCGAACTCGAGGCAGGCGTTCTCCCAGCGCAGACTCGCGACGCGCGGCAGCTCGGCCAGGGTCGCCCCCATCTCCCGTTCGAAGCGTTCGCGCCAGGCGCCCTCGAGCGCGGCTCGGGCCGCGGCGGTGTCGCCCGAGGCGATCTTCGATCGCAGGGCCGCTTCGATCGAGCCGAGGACGCGATCGAGGTCCTCTTCGAGGCGTGCCTCGTCGATGAGCGGCCTCTCCGGACGTTCCGGTCGCTCCAGCGGAAGCTCGGCGCCGCCGGGCCCGACGTCTTCGTCCGACGCGCCGGAGTCGCGAAGGATGCCGTATCCCAGCAGGGCGAGGACGACGACGGCCGCGGTCGCGAGGGCCGCGAGCTTGCGCGGGTCCCGGGGAGCTGCCGCGGGGCCGACTGGCAGCGCGGCGCCGCGCTGGAGCGCGCGGAGGTCGCGGAGGAGGGCCGAGGGCGTCTGGTAGCGCCGCCCGCGATCCTTGTCGAGGAGGCGCACGACGACCTGCTCGAGTTCCGGCGAGACCCCGGGGACGAGCTTCGACAGCGGCGGCGCCTCCTCGTAGAGGATCTTCGTGATCACGGCGCTCACGGTGGGTCCCTCGAATGGCGAGTGCCCGCTGAGCAGGTAGAAGATCGTGGCGCCGAGCGAGAAGAGATCGCAACGGGAATCGACCCGGTCGGGGTCGCGGGCCTGTTCGGGCGCCATGTAGGCCGGAGTGCCGACGGTGCGATGCCGGCTCGTCATCGAGGCGTCGAACTCGATCTTGGCGAGGCCGAGGTCGGCCAGGAGAGCGCGGCCCTCGAGGTCGACGATCACGTTGGCGGGCTTGACGTCGCGGTGGACGACGTGAGAGCGATGAAGCTCGCTGAGCGCCTCGGCTATCTGGATGGCGAGGCCCAGCGCCCGCTGCTCGTCGAGGGGGCCCTCGCGCTCGACGATCTCGCGAAGGCTCCGCCCCTCGACCAGATCCATGACGAAATAGCAAGAGCCCTCGTGCACGCCGGCATCGAGGGCTCTCACGATGTGAGGATGGTTGAAGCGGGCCGCGATCCGCGCCTCGCGCATCAGGCGCTTGAGGATCTTCTCGTTCTCGACGACCTCGTCACGCAGGACCTTGATGGCGACGGGGCGATCGATCCCGAGCTGGCGGCCGCGGAAGACCCGGGCCATCGAACCGCGACCGAGGATCGACTCGATCCGGTAACCCGGGATCTCCGGGAAGCTGGCATCGAGGGGCTCCGTCATCGCCGCGATTCAGTAGCCGCGGCTCGCGAACTTGGTCAGCTCGCGGTCGAGCTTCTCGGGCTCGATGTCGTAGACCGCCTTGAGGGCCTCGTTCTGCGCCTTCTCCTTGTCGGGGCTGAACGAGGAGTTGATGTCGCCGGGCCAGCGCTTCTTCATCTCCGCGATGAACTCGGGGAGCTTGCCCTTCTCCTTCAACATCCAGGACAGGAGGATGTGGCCCTTGAGCGTGTCCTCGAACTCGAGCTCGTTCTCGACCTGGAGACTGAAGAAGGTCTTGAGATTGCGCAGACGGCCGCCGGCCATCTCCTTCTTCGCGCGCGAGCGATAGTCGGACTTCTTCAGCCCCTTCTGCCGGTTCTGATCGCCGGAGCCGAGACCGTAGGGGTCCTGGTAGTTGCCGCAGAGCATCTTGCCGTGGACCTCGCCCTGGAAGTAGACGCCCATGCTCTCGCGCAGCCAGCCGGGAGTGAAGTTGTTGTTGAACTTGTAGCGGTCCACGACGAGGTGGCCCATCAGGTGGCACATGACGGCGGCGACGGTGTCCTCGTCGTTGGGCTTCAGGTGGGTCACCATCACGTTGCGCGGGACCGGCACCTGGAACCACATCGAGGAGCTGTGCTCGTTCTGGAACTGCTGCTTGTTCCAGACCGGGTACTTCTCGGCGTACCAGCGGACGTAGCGCTTGTAGTCGGCCTTGTTGCCGAGGATGACGCCCATGCACTTGCGATCGCCGGCCCAGAGCTCCTTCCAGTCCTTGATGCCGGCCTGGTCGGCGAAGAGCTTGTAGCAGGCCTCGGCCTCGGCGGTGATCTTGGTGAGCTTGCCGAGCGGCATCGAGGCCACCCAGACGAAGTTCTCGGTCTCGTGGAAGGTCACGGCCTTGCCGCCGATCGCCTTCGAGATCTCGTTGGCCTCCTCGCGGTCCTTGTTCTCCTGGACGACGAGGTCGAGCGGCGCGTCATGGCTCAGAAGGGCCTGCGCACCGAGATCGAGCGCGAAGAGGAGGGTCGCCGCGCAGGCGACGAGCAACCGATTCATCCGGAACGGGGGCTTGCACATCGATAAATCTCCAGTGATCCGGGACGCTCACTCGCCCGGCGAGTCGATCCCGTACTTGTCCATCTTCCGCTGCAGCGCGAAGCGACTGATTCCCAGCAGTTCCGCCGCCTTGGTCTTGTTGCCATCCGCCCGGCGCATGGCCTTTCTGATCTCACGTGATTCGATCGACTCGACGAGTTCGCCGAGGTCGTGGAATCCCGATTCCTCGCCCACCAGAAGCTCGACCTGCTCCTGGATGTGGCCCGGCAGGTCGCCCCGGTCGAGGACGTCGCTGCCCAGCGCGACCATCGACCGGAGCTCGTTCTCGAGCTCCCGGACGTTGCCCGGCCAATTGTACGATTTGAGCAGCTCCACGGCCTCCCTGGTCATGGTCTTCCGCGGTTTCATCTGCTCCTCCGCGAGGAGGCGCAGGAAGTGCTCGATGAGGGCCGGGATGTCGTCCCGGCGGTCTCTCAGGGGTGGAACCTCCACCGAGACCACCTTGATACGGTAGTAGAGGTCTTCTCTGAACTCGCCCTTCAGAATCTGGTCCTTGAGGTTCCGGTTGGTCGAGGTGATCAGGCGCACGTCCACCTGGATCGGGGCCTTGGAGCCCAGCGGGCGAACTTCCCCGTCCTGCAGGACCCGGAGGAGCTTCGTCTGGAGAGAGACGGGCATGTCGCCGATCTCGTCGAGGTAGAGGCTCCCCCCGGAGGCGGCGGCGAACAGGCCCTCGCGGTCGCCGGCCGCCCCGGTGAAGGCCCCCTTCTGGTAGCCGAAGAGCTCGCTCTCGAGCAGGGTCTCGGGTATGGCGCAGCAGTTCTCGCTGACCATCCGGCGCTGCCGCCGCGGGCTCAGCGCGTGCACCGCGCGGGCGACCAGCTCCTTGCCGGTGCCGCTCTCGCCGGTGATGAGGACCGGAAGATCGGAATCGGCCACCTTGCGGATGAGGGCCTTCAGCTCGCGCATCGGCGCCGAGTCGCCCACGAGGGCGCCGCGGCGACCGCTGCGCTCCAGACTGGCGGCGTCCACGGTCGCCCGGTTGTCGGCCACGGCCGCGCGCAGCCTCGAATCCTGCTCTTCGACCTGCAGGTGAAGCTGCCGGTTCATCTCCTCGAGCCTCCGGGTCTTGCCGATGACCTCGGCATAGAGCCGCGCGTTCTCGAGCGCCACCGCGGCGTGATCGGCCAGGATCTCGAGCAACCTGAAGTCGCTCCGGCGAAAGACCCCCTTGTGCAGCCGGTTATCGACGTAGATCACGCCGAGCACCCGGTTCTTCACCTTGAAGGGCACGCACATGACGGAGCGAAGGCCGAGCGAGAGGACGCTCTCCTGGCTGCCGAAGCGGTCGTCGTCGGCCGCGTTCACGCAGAGCACGGGCTGGCCGGTCGTGCTGACCTGGGTCGCGATCGACCAGCTGATGGCGAATTCCGGCGCGCTCACGTCCTGGCGCTCGAAGTTGCGGGCGACGCGGAATTCCATCTCCTGCTTGCCGACCAGGATCAGGAAGCCGCGTTCGGCCCCGGTGATCTCGATGGCGTTGTCGATGATCAGCGACAGCAAGGCCTCGATGTCGCGCTCGGAGTTGAGGGCGGAGGCGATGCCCTGCAGACGGAGCAGAACGTCGTTGCCGAGCGGTTCGTCCTCCTCGAGGTTGATGTTGCCGGTGACGCGCACCTCGGTCTGGGTCACGTCGTTGGCGAGGCTGTCCAGCTTGAGCTTGCGCTCGAGGGTGACACGGGTGGCGCCGATCTGGATCGCGTCGCCCTCGCCGATCTTCGCCCGGCGGACCTTGCGGCCGTTGAGGAAGGTGCCGTTCTGGCTCCCCACATCGACGACCCACCAGTGACCTTCGCTGAACTCGATCTTCGCGTGGTAGCGCGAGGCCCTGCCGTCATCGACGATCAGGCTGTTGTCGTGGGCCCGGCCGAGGGTGACGGGATCGCCGCGCAGGTCGTAGACGTCGCTGCGGTCGCCCTGGACGAGCCTGAGCTTCAGTTCGGTCTCGGGTCTGGTCTGCGCCATGTCGGCCTCCGATCTCCCGCCCGGCCCGGCCGAGCAACACCGCACCATGATGTGCGATCTCGCACGAAGGGCGAAGGAAAATGGTGCCGATCCCCGCGAATTCGCGATCCGGGGCCGGTTCAGCTCCGACCGAGGGCCGCGAGCGCGGCCTCCATGACCCCATCCACGCCGATCCCGGTCATGCAGGCATGATCGAGATGGCAGACCTTCTCGTGGCAGGGTCCGCAGGGGACCTCGACCCGGAGGACCCGGGCCCGCTCGTTGTTCAAGTCGGTCCAGCCGGGATGCGTGGGCCCCATGAGGACGACCGTGGGCACGGAGAAGGCCTGGGCCATGGCGCGCGGGCCCGTGTCGGTCGTGACCAGGAGGGCGAGACGGCGGATCAGGGCCTTCAGGGGCCCGAGTGGCAGCACGACCCCGGCGCCGGCAGGCGGGCTCGCCGCCAGGCCCGCGATCTCGGCGAGGAGCCCCTCCTCGCCCGGACCGCCCAACAGGATCGGCCGGAGGCCCGCCGCGACCAGGCGGTCGGCGAGCGCCGCGAAGCGCTCCGGGAGCCAGAGCTTCGAGGAGCCGAACTTCGCCCCCGGGTTGAGTCCGACCAGGGTCTCGCCGGCTCCGATTCGCTGGCTCTCGAGGAAGTCGGCCGCCGCCGCCTCGTCCGCCTGCGACACCGGAAGCTCGTAGCGAGGATCGTCGAGCTCGACCCCGAGACCCGCCACCACGCGCAGGTAGAAGAGGGTCATGGGGACGGGGACCCGGCGGCCCTCCGCGAGTTCGGGGAGGACGGGCTCGCTCAGGAGAAGGCGGCGGCCGTCACCGACCAGGCCCCGGCGCCGGGGGATGCGCGCCAGGAAGAGCTCGAGGGCCGAACCGAACGAGTTGGTGAGCAGGATGCCCAGATCGAAGCCGCGGTCGCGCAGCTCGCGGGCCTGCCGGAAGCGCGCGGCCCATCCCCGTGCCGGAACCTCGATCAGTTCATCGACGAGGGGGCTGCCCTCGAGCAGGGGCATCGCGTAGCGGCGCAGGCCGAGAGCGATCCGGGCATCGGGGAAGCGACGACGAAGGCTCCGCAGGACCGGCGTCGCCATGACCACGTCGCCGAGCCAGTTCGGACCGCGGACGTAGATGCGATCGGGCATCAGAACTTGATGCGACGGATCCGCTGGATGAGCTTGCTGGAGGCGTGATCCTTGGGATCGCCGCAGATCGCGATCTGCCCGCCGTAGGCCAGGACCGTGTCGCGCTCGGGCACGCTGCTCTCCTCGTAATCGGAGCCCTTGGCCACGATGTCGGGCTGCACGGCCTCGATGAGGGCGTCGCAGGTCTCCTCGTCGAACATGATGACGTAGTCCACCCAGCGCAGGGCCGCGATCATCTCGATCCGCTCCTGCTGCGGCACGATCGGCAGCTTGGCGTGCTTGTACTTCTTGATCGAGGAGTCGGAGTTGACCGCCACGACGAGGTAGTCGCCCCGGCTCTTCGCGTCCTTGATGCAGCGGACGTGGCCGACGTGGAGGATATCGAAGGCGCCGTTGGTCATGACGACCATCTTGCCCTCGGTCTTCAGGCAGAAGACGATGTCCTTCAACTCGTCGACGCTATCGACGACGACGGCTCCGGTATCGGGCCCCGGCTGTTTTCTGTTCTTGGCCACTGAGGCTCCCCCCGGCGTTGACCGATTCCTGTTCCCCGCCCATGAGAATCCAATTCAGCGCTTCTGACAAG
>JBFIHP010000126.1:0-7772 GCA_041601735.1 Planctomycetota bacterium
AGGCCAGGCCCGAGGACTTCGAGGTGGTCGAACGGCCGCTCTACGAGCCGGAGGGTGAGGGCGAGCACCTCTATCTCGAGACCCGCAGGAGCGGCCTGAACACCCGCGACCTGGTGCGGCGTCTCGCGCGCCTCGGCGGTCTGCACGAACGCGACGTGGGTTACGCCGGACTGAAGGACCGGCAGGCGGTCTCGACTCAGACCTTCTCGCTCGCGATCAGACCGGCGGCCGAGGAGGGTTTCCTCGCCGAGGTCGGAGCCTGCCCCGACTTCGAGCTGCTCTCGGCGCGACGCCACCGCAACAAGCTGGGGCGCGGGCATCTGCTCGGCAACCGCTTTCGCATCCGCGTTCGCGACCTCGATGCCGGCATCGATCCCGAGGCCCGGGCCGAGAGGATCCTGGAACGCCTCGTCCGGCACGGTCTGCCCAACTACTTCGGCGCCCAGCGCTACGGTCGGGATGGTGACAACGCCGACCGCGGCGAGGCCCTCCTGCGCGGCGGCCGCGAGCGTGATCGCTTCCTCCGTCAGCTCTACCTCCACGCCTGGCAGTCCAGGCTCTTCGACCGCTGGCTCGGCGAACGGCTGCGGCGCGGCGACTGGGCGACGGTTCTCGAGGGCGACGTCGCCCGGATCGAGGGCCGCGGCGGGCTCTTCCTGGTCGAGGACCGAGCGCTCGAGGCGGCGCGCGCAGCGCGCGGCGAGATCAGCGCCACGGGACCCATGTACGGCGGCAAGTTGATGTCGGCCGCGGGCGAGGCCCTCGAAGTCGAGCGCGCCGTCGCGCCCCCCGAGGCCTTCGATCTCGCCCTGCTCCGGAGCCAGCGCCTGCCGGGCTCGCGGCGCGCGGCGCGGATCTTCCCCACCGAGATCGAGGTCGAGACCGAGGCGGACGGTTCCGTCCTGCTCGGCTTCTTCCTGCCCAAGGGCAGCTATGCCACGGTCGTCCTGCGCGAGGTCATGAAGCCGGCGGCCGACGCGGTCGTCGCCCTCCCCGAACGCGACGACTGAGCCGGGGGAGCCCCGCAACAGGAGCGCCGGCCCGACAGGCCGGCATTGGATGCTGGTAGAGCCCGGGATGCCGCTCTGTCGGAGCGGCGCTCCTTGCGCGCACACAGGAGCGCCGGCCCGACAGGCCGGCATTCGATGCTGGTAGAGGCCGGAATGCCGCTCTGTCGGAGCGGCGCTCCTAAGGCGCTCCAAGCGCAGCGAGGCCGGCGACCCTGGGGCCGCCGGCCTCGTGATGTACGGTTCGAACCTGAGCGATCAGTGCGCGGCTTCGACCTTCGGCTTGCCCGCGTAGAGGATCTTGTAGGTCAGCGAGACGCCGATGAGCAGGCCGAGCTGACCGATGATGGCCGAGAAGAAGGCGCCCCAGTGGCGGGGCAGGGCGGTGTCCGCGAGGGTGTTGCGCAGGACCGTGCTCAGCACCGCGAAGCCGATGATGCCCACGACCACGGCGAGGATGTCGCCCATCGGCGCGATCTTGTGGGCACCGGCCTTGGTGCAGCCGTAGATCACCGACAGCATGAAGGGCACGAGCGCCCAGCCGAAAGTCACCGCCAGAAGGACCGTTCCGTCCATGTCGCAAAGCTCCCTGTTCTCGAATCGCGGGGATTCTAACCCTCGGTCGCCCGGGCTGTAAAGGCCGGATCCCGGCCGGACCGCGGGCTCAGCCCTTCACACAGACGACCTGCTTCAGGCAGTGGACGACCTCCACCAGGTCGCTCTGGGCCGCCATCACGGCCTCGATCGACTTGTAGGCGCCCGGAGTCTCGTCCAGGACCTCGCGGTCCTTGCGGCATTCGACCCCCTCGGTGGCCCGGAGGTGGTCGTCGAGGCTGAAGACCTTCCTGGCCCTCGTGCGCGACATCGCCCGACCGGCGCCGTGCGAGCAGGAGTGGAAGCTCTCGGGATTGCCCCGGCCGCGGACGATGAAGGAGCGCGCGCCCATGCTGCCGGGGATGATCCCGAGCTCGCCCGCGCCGGCGCGGACCGCGCCCTTGCGGGTGACTATCAGCTCCTCGCCGTAGTGCATCTCGCGCTCGACGTAGTTGTGGTGGCAGTTCACGACCATGAGGTCGGTCTTGAAGCGCGGCAGCTTTTTCGAGCCCTGCAGGGCCTCGATCACCGCGGCCATCATCAGCTCGCGGTTGACCCGGGCGTAGCGCTGCGCCCAGGAGACGGCCGCGACGTAGTCGTCGAAGTGCGCGGCGCCCTCCTCGAAGTAGGCGAGGTCCGCGTCGGGGAGCCTGCGGTCGAGGCGCGCCATGTCCTTCTTCGCGAGATCGATGAAGTGACGGCCGATGCGATTGCCGACGCCGCGTGATCCGGAGTGGAGCATCAGCCAGACCTGGTCGGCCTCGTCGAGGCAGACCTCGATGAAGTGGTTGCCGGTGCCGAGCGTGCCGAGGTGATTCAGGTCCTGTCCGCGATCGAGCTTCGGGTGCTTCGCCAGGATGCCCTCGTAGCCGGGCCGCAGCTTGCGCCAGGCCTTCTCGGCCGGGGCCGGCGGCTTCGAGAAGGCGCCGCGGTCGTTCCGACCGCCGCGATCGGTGCGTCCGTGCGGCACGGCCTTCTCGATGGCGCGGCGGAGCGGCCCGAGGTCGTCGGGCAACTGCCTCGCCTCGAGATCGGTGCGGAGCGCCATCATGCCGCAGCCGATATCGACACCCACGGCGGCCGGGATGATCGCCTTCCAGGTGGGGATCACGCTCCCGACGGTCGCGCCGAGGCCCCAGTGGACGTCGGGCATGGCGGCGACCCAGTGCCGGACGATCGGCAGGCTGGCGATGTTGGCGAGCTGGCGCAGGGCCTCCTCCTCGACCGGAACGCCCCGGGTCCAGGCCTTGACCGGCACGCGGCCGCCGAAGTCGTGCAGCTCGTAGTTCACGAGCCCATTCTAAGTGACCATCCCGTGCACCGTCTTCAACAGATAGGCGCAAAGGAGCCCGGCCGGCGTGCCCACGACGTAACCGAAGACGGCGAGCAGGATGCCCACGGGGGAGAGGGCCGGATGGAAGGCCGCCGCGACGATGGGCGCCGAGGCGGCGCCGCCGATGTTGGCCTTCGAGCCGACCGCGGCGAAGAAGATCGGGGCGCGGAGCAGGCGACGGACCAGGAGCAGGAGGCTGGCGTGGAAGAGCATCCAGAGCCCGCCGATCATCACCAGGGCCGGGGCGTCCTTGATCTTCAGGAAGTCGGCGTGCGCGCCGATCGAGGCCACGAGCAGGTAGAGGAAGACCGAGCCGATCTTGCTGGCGCCGGCGCCCTCGAGGTGGCGGATGTTGGTGAACGAGAGGCCGACGCCCATCGCCGTGACCATCAGGACGACCCAGGTGAACTGGGTCGCGAACTGGCCGGTGGGGAAGTAGGGCGCGAGCGCCTTGGCGATGGCCGCGCCGCCGATCGCGATGGCGACGATCTTGACGAGGTCGGGCAGGGAGGAGGGCCTCGCGACCTCGGCCTGGTAGTTTTCGACCTTCTTGCGGCACTCGTCGATCGAGCTGCGGTCGGCGCCGATCTTGTCGTCCATCTGCTTGTCGCGGCCCGCGAACCAGAGCAGGAAGGCCATCCAGACGTTGGCGACCGCGACGTCCACGACGATCATCAGCTGAAAGGTCGAATCGCTGACGCCGACCGACTTGCCGATCGCGACCATGTTGGCGGTGCCGCCGATCCACGAGCCGGAGAGGGCGGCCAGGCCCTTCCAGGCCTCCTCGCCGAGCGAGTCCGGGACGAACGAGTGCAGGAGGAGATAGGCGAGCGGACCGCCGATCACGATCGTGACGGTCGCCGTGGCGAAGAGCGCGAGGGCGTTGCGGCCGAGCCTCAGCACCGCCGGGATATCGACCGAAAGGGTGAGGAGGAGGAGGCTCGCCGGCAGGAACCAGCCCTTGATGAAGCCGTAGGCCGGCGACTCGATCGGGATGACCCCCGTGTTCGAGAACAGGGTCGGAACGAAGTAGGCGAAGACCAGGAAGGGGATGTACTTGAAGATCTTCCTGCCCGTCTCGTGCGCCGACAGGCTGAAGAGCACGCCCAGGATGCCGAGCAGGAAGGCCGTCACGACCATGGGGTCTTCGATGAGGGCGGAACTGTTCAGGAGCGGAAGGCTGGTCATCGGAGCGGTCCTCGTCGGGAAGGGCGAGATAGAAGAGAGCGGCGTCGGCCGCGAGAGCCGACGCCGCCCTGATCATGGTCTGAAGGAGTCGATCAGTCCTCTTCGGGAACGTGTTCGCCCTCGTGCATCCACTTCTTGAGCAGCGGCGAGAGCGCGAAGCAGATCACCGCCGAGCCGATGGCGGCGATGGCGATCTTCAGGAAGACGTCGCCGTAGACGTGCACGGTGTCGATCGGCTTCGGCATCAGGCCCTCGGCGCCGTCGGAGCCGTGCTCGACGCCGGTGAGCTTGGCGATCATGCCGGCGAGGTAGTTCGAGAAGGCCGTGGCCAGGAACCAGGCGCCCATGACCGTCGAGACGATGGCCTTCGGTGAGAGCTTGGTGACCATCGATAGACCGACCGGTGACAGACAGAGCTCGCCGGTCGTCTGCAGCAGGTAGCCGAGCAGGAGCCAGCTCATGCCCGACATGCCGCGCGCGTCGGCGGTCTGCGCGCCGATCCAGAAGCAGCCGAAGCCCATGCCGAGCTGCAGGAGTCCGAGCGAGAACTTGAATGGGGTCGAGGGTTCCAGGCCGCGGGCGCCGAGGAAGGCCCAGAGCCAGGTGAAGACCAGACCGAAGATGAGGATGTAGATCGGGTTCACGGCCTGGAAGGTCGAGGCCGGGATCTCGGTGCCGCCGACGCCCATGCCGACGTTGTCCTCGGTGACGACCCAGTCGATCTTCTTGTGACGGTCCTCGGCCCGCTTGTCCTTGACGAAGTCGCGCAGGTAGGTGAGGTGGCTCAGGCTGAAGAACTTGGCGTCCTTCATGGCCAGCTCGAGGTCGGCGATCTCGGTCTTCTTCTTGGCGACATCGTCGTTCGCGACCTCGCCGCCCTTGATCTGGGCGTCGAGGGCGTCGGTCTTGACCTTCACCATGGCCTCGGCGGCGGTCTGGTAGCCGATCAGGTCGCCGTTGGTGAGACCGAATTGCTCCGAACTCAGGATCGGCAGCTCCTTCGTGGCTCCTTCGGCGACGGCGGGATCGACCCGGAAGCTGATGGTCTTGCCGACCTCGTCCGCGGCGACCGTTCGCTCCTCGATGACGCGGTCGACGTTGCGGTCGGTGAAGTTGTTGACCGATGAACCGGCCTGCTCGAAGAAGGCCCAGAACAGCATCGAGAAGAACATCAGGATGAGCACGACGTAGAGGCGCTCGCGGATGATCTTCGGCGACTTGATCGCGTACCAGGTGAGATAGGCAAAGGCGGCGAGGCCGAAGATCGAGAGGATCCAGCCGGCCAGCTCGTTCTTCTGGACGAGGAGCATGAGCAGGACGACCGTGATGCCCGTGCCGATGTAGACGCAGATGTCGGTCCGAAGCCCGGCGAAGAGGATGCGTCCCGGCGCTTCGGGATCGCGGGGTCGCCCGGCTTCGTGCGGGATGCCGCCGCGGCCGATGGCCAGAAAGGCGATCCAGCCGGACGCGATGAGCGCGACCGCGACGAGGGCGTAGAGCGCCAGCAGGACGACGTGGTTGTCGCGCTGGATGTAGATCATCACGATCGCGGTGGCGAGCGAACCGATGAGCACCAGGAGCCTGGCGATCTGCGCCGGGAAGACGAAGACCGCGAGCCCCATGATCATGCCGGCGGTCGCCAGGCCGAAGCCGTAGTGCCAGCCCCAGGTCTCGCCGACGTAGCCGCAGAGCAGCGGAGCCAGGGCGGCGCCCAGGTTGATGCCCATGTAGAAGATGGTGAAGCCGCCGTCACGGCGGATGTCGCCGTCGCGATAGAGGGAGCCGACGATGGTCGAGATGTTCGGCTTGAAGAAGCCGTTACCGACGATCAGCAGGGCCAAGGCCGTGAAGAAGGCATCCTTCTGTTCGATCGTCATGACCAGGTGGCCGGCCGCCATGAGCAGGCCGCCCAGGATCACGGCCCTCCGGGCGCCGAGCAGGCGGTCGGCGATCATGCCGCCGATGAAGGGCGTGGCATAGACGAGCGCGGTGTAGGCACCGTAGATGCCGTAGGCCTCGCCGTCGTTGTAGCCCAGGAAGCCCTTGATCATGTAGAAGACGAGCAGCGCTCTCATGCCGTAGTAGGAGAAGCGCTCCCACATCTCGGCGAAGAAGAGCGTGAACAGGCCGGTCGGATGGCCGAAGAGTTCGGCCTGATCGGTCAGGGCCGGACTCGAGTTCGAATTCGAGCTTTGCATTGTCGTTCCTGGTTCCCTTGTCCGCTCCCGGTCCTGGCCGGACCGGCCGTCGCGCCCTTTCTCCGGAGGAGGATCTCCGGGGCGCGACCGATGGCGGTTTTTAACCCAGAAGTACGCTTTCGTCCACCACAAGCGCCGATCTGGCCGATCTTTCCGACCATGAGGAGCCTGATCCGAGGGCCTCACGTTGACGCGGCCTCGATGTCGAGAAAGAATCCCCCGCGCCTCTCGCGATCGACCGGCTCGAAGTGGTTCCGGTCCCGGCAGGAAGAACCGATGCCCAAGAAGTACGGCGGCCTCCGCCGATTCAGCCTGAAGTGGTGGCTGGCGCTGCCTTTCTCCCTCGGCGACATCTTCCTTCGCTTCACGCCGAAGGACCCGATGGTCCACGCCCAGTGCTACTGGTGGTACGGCGACCTGCCCCGCAAGCACCCCCAGGAGGTCTTCCCCGACGCGGCCTTCGCCGACTTCCGGATGCTCAACGTCGGCCGCCGCGACCCCACGACCTCGACCACGCTCTACGAGCTGGGCTGCATCCTCATGGGCCGGGCCCAGGCGGAGGCCGAGAGGATCGTCGAGGTGGGGACCTTCGACGGCAACACGACCCTCAACCTCGCCGCCAACGTCGGCGAGGACGGCATCGTCACCACCCTCGACCTGCCGCTCGAGGAACAGGAGCCCGAGCTGGGCATCGAGATCGACGCCGCGCTCAAGAACGTCACCGATCGTCAGGTCGTGGGCGAGCAGTTCCAGAACCGCCCGGAGAAGGAGCGCATCCGCCAGGTCTTCGGCGACTCCGCGAAGCTCGACTGGAAGGAGCTTCCAGGGCCCTTCGACATGGCCTTCATCGACGGCTGCCACGCCTACGAGTACGTGAAGTCGGACACCGAGAACGCGCTCTCGGTGCTCCGGCCGGGCGGCCTTCTGATGTGGCACGACTACGCCGAGATGGAGGACGTCTCGAGGGCGGTCGACGAGTTCCAGGACCGCATCGACGGCATGTGCGCCCTCCAGGGCACGCGCATCGCCGTCGGCTGGAAGAAGAAGGCCTGAATCGATGAGCGCGAGCGGCGGACGCATCCTGGTCCTCGACGGCGACCAGGCGGCCGCGCTCGCCGTCGTCCGCTCGCTGGGTCGCGCCGGTCATGCGGTCGAAGTCGCCGACTGCGTGGCCGATCCGCTGGCCGCGCACTCGAAGTGGGCGCAGCGCGCCCATCGCTACCCGCCGCCCCGGCTCGAGCCCGAGGCCTTCATCGGCTGGCTGGAGACCACCATCGCGGCGGGCGGCTACGAGCTCGTCCTCCCGGTGACCGATGACAGCCTCCAGCCGATCGCGAAGGCGCGGGGGCGATTGGAGTCCCGAGCCGTCCTGGCCGCGGCGCCGGAGCCGGGGCTCGGCATCTTCACCGACAAGGACCGCACCCTCGAACTCGCGCGCGAACACGGCATCCC
>JBFIHP010000127.1:0-7626 GCA_041601735.1 Planctomycetota bacterium
GCGGCCGCGAGGGCTCCTCGCTCGCGCCGCAGCGCTTCCTCCTCGAGAAGGCGATCGAGGTAGTCGATGCCGCGAACGCGCGGCGCCGAGGCGAGCACCAGGATGTCGCCGGTCGCGAGATCGATCACGACCATCGCGCCGCCGCTCGCCCCGAGCGCGGCGCACATCTCGGCGGTGATCTCCTCGGCCGCCTTCTGGAGATCGCGATCCAGGCTCAGGCGGACGTCGAGTCCGTTTCGGGGTGCGACGCTGCCGGCGAGGGTCGTGAAGCTGCCGTCGAGCTCGCGCCGACGGAGGAGCTTGCCCGGGCGGCCCCGGAGCGGCCCACCCGCCGCCGGCTCCTCGCTCGACTCGGCGGTCTCGTCTCCCATCGACTCGTCGAGGTCCGCGGTCTCCTCGACCAGCGATTCGAAGGATCGGGAGCCGAGGTGGAGGAGGCGCTCGAGCCCCCCGAGCGGCATCCCGGCGCGGTTGCAGCGGCCGATCAGGAGGCTCGCCACGCCGAGTTCGTCCTCCCAGTAGCGGCGCCCCTCCGAGGCGAGGACCGACAACCCCAGCTCGCGGAGCCCGAAGCTCTCCCAGACCCGGTTGGCCACCTCGAAGCTGCAGCCGTCGAAGAGCTGCATCGGTCGGCCGTCGCGATGCTGGAGGATGCGCAGCCAGGCCTTCTCCGGGCTGAGATAATCGGCCTTGCGCTCCTCGAAGTCATCGGCCGCCCGGATGCTCGCGGCGAAGGCGCGGGCCAGTCGTCTCGGGTCGCCGTCCCAGACCTCGAGGACCGCGGCCAGGTGGCCGATCTCGAAGCCCGAGAAGGCGCGCAATTCGTTGACGCGGGGAACGAAGCGCAGCTCGCGGCCGTCGATGATCTCGTCGATGAGGGCGAAGCGCTCGCTCTCCTCAGTCGGCAGCTCGCCGCGCCGCCCGGCCTCCACGTAGGGGATGAGGACCGCGGCCAGCTCCTCGCGCGAGCGGGTCTCCACCCTGAGGTCGCGCGCGAGCGCGCGACGCTCTTCGTCGCTCATGTCGCGGGCGAGGTCGTGACTGCCGAGCTCGACCTTCAGGATCTGATCGTCGAGGTCGCGCGCGACGCGACGCTCCATGAAGGCGATGTTCTTGCGCTCCTGGGTGAAGAGCTTGCTCCAGAAGGCGCGGGGGTCCTCCGGGAGGATGTCGTGCGCGAGCTTGTTGAGAGCGAAGAACTCGCTCTCGATGCCCGCGACCATGCGCTCGGGCGTGGTCGCCAGAGCATCGCCGAGCCGCTCGGTCGAGGCGAGGCGCAGCCGCAGGTTACGCAGACTGCCGCAGATCTCGTTGGCGGCCAGACCGACCAGCGCGCTCTCGATCCGCACCTGGAGCTTCGACGGCGGCAGGACGAGCTCGCCCCGCGGATGACGGAGCCGATCGAGGCGCTCCTTCAGGAGGGCCGTGTCGAGTCGGACGGCCTCGCAGGGCAGGTCCAGGAGCGCGCGCACGAGTTCGTCGCGACGGTCGTAGACCAGGCGAAAGCGCTCCTCGCGCGCGGCGACCTCGCGGGCGAGACCGACCTCCGTCGCGGCGAAGCCCCGCGGCAGGAGCTCCGGCAGGAAGGCGCAGACGACGTCCTGGAGCGCGTCGATGCGATTCCGCTCGCGGAAGGCGATCGGGAAGACCGTGAGTTCGTAGCGTTCGACGCGCTCGGCCAGGAAGCGGCCCTTGCGGTCGAGGATCGAACCGCGGCGCGGAGCAACGCGCTCCGGGATGACGCGGGCACCGGCCACGAGGTCCTCGTAGCGAGCCGCTTCGACGAACTGGATCTGGACGAGTCGCGCGATCATGACCGCGATGGCGACCACGAAGAGGCGGGCGAGGATGCCGAGCCGTCGCTCGGCCAGGATCAGGACTACTCGCGACATGGTCGAATCGTTGCGTCAGCGGCGCGGAGCGAGACCGTCGAGGACGACGGCCAGCAAGGCACTGGCGGCGGCGCGAGCCGTCAGGCCGAGGAGCAACCCCGTTCTCAGGTTAAGCGAGGGCACCGACATCCGGAGCAGGATCTCGAGCAGGGCGACGACGATCGCCGCGACGAAGCAGAGCAGGATGCGCCCGAAGAGTCCCTCCGGCGCGAGGACGCGCTGGGCCCGCGACGCGATCGCGAGGGCGAGCAGACCGAGGAGCGACGGCATCAGCCAGGGCTCCACGCTGAATAGCCCCTGGACGAGGCCCGTGGCCAGGACCAGCTGCAGATCCTGGCCCTGCCGGAATGCGCGGAGGCCGGCCCAGATCGCCAGGGCGAGGACGAGATCCGGAAGGAAGAGACCGCTCAGATCGAAGGCCATGATCAGCGAGGCCCAGACGGCGGTGACGATCATCCAGGCGACGATCATCGCGCGGCTCCGAGCCGCAAGAGGGCCGCGGGTTCGGCGACGACGTGTACGAGGACGCGCTCCCCCGGAACAGGGCGCCGGACGCCCTCGCCCGCTCCCGGCAGGGCGAGGCCGCGAGGCATGTCGGCATGGCGACCACGGCCCCGGCTGACCGCCGGACCTCGCCCGGGGTTCTCGAGGCTCCAGAGGAAGGGAAGCGCCCCGTCGTGCCGGAGCTCGAGTGCGGGCAGTTCGACGGCGATGTCGTCGAGGGCGAGGACGCGGGCGCTGAAGGGCCCGGCCCGGAGCACGCGCCCGATGAGCCGACCGCCCTGCGAGACCCAGGAGCCGACGCGCAGGCCGTCGGCGCTCCCGCGACCGATCAGGAAGTTCCGCGGCTCGGCCGCCCCGCCGCCCTCGGCGAGGACGAGGGCGTCGAGGACCCGCCCGCCGTCGAGCGGACCGGCCGCCGCGCGACCGAGGATGCGGAGATCATCGAGGCCGTCGAGATCGAGCAGGCAGCGCACGACCACGAGGTCGAGGCGCTCGTCGCGTTCGATCCGCCCGATCGACCAGCGCGCGGTCGCGGCGTCCGGATCGGGGGCGAGGACCTCGCGACCGATCAGCTCCGGCGCGATGCGACTCCCCTGGCGCGCGACGAGCTCGGTGCCGCCGCTACCGGAGAGCAGGAGCTCGCCGACGATGCCGGCCTCGATCTCGTCCGGTTCGAGGGCGACGAGGCCGCTCAGATGGACGTGACGGTTGCCGAGCACGCGGACCCGGCACCAGCGTGACTCGACACGCTCGACGAAACCGACCAGGGTGTCGCCGGCCAGCACGCGGTCGCCGCTCGCGACGCCCTGCTCCCAGCCGCCGACCAGAAAGGCATGGCGGTCCTCGTGATCGACCCGGAAGACGCGGAAGAGATCGGGATCGGGAAAGTGGGCCGCCAGCTCCGCCGCGAGCGCTCCCGCTTCGGCCTCGAAGTCGCCGGGCCCGAGGGGCTCCGGTCCGAAGATCCCGGCCATGGCCCGCGCGGGCCAGGACGCGACGAGGGCGACCGGGTAGCGCAGGAGGTCGAGGAAGGCCGGATCGACGACGGTCAGGACCAGGGCGACGACGAGCGCGACGAGCAGGCGACGGGAGCGTTCCATCGCGACGGGCCGATCAGAGGTCCTCGGCGCTTTCCAGGATCTCGCTCAGGATGTGCAGGTTGTCGAGGATCTTACCGGTACCGCGCGCCACGGCGGTGAGCGGGTCGGGGGCCACGATGCACTGCAGGTCGATGGCCGACTGGATGCGCTTGTCGAGGCCGCGCAGGAGCGCCCCGCCGCCGCAGAGCGTGAGCCCGCGGTTCACCAGGTCGGCTGCCAGTTCGGGGTCGGTGCGCTCGAGCGTGCGGCGGATCGCCTGCACGATCGAATCGACCGGCTCGCGCAGGGCCTCGCGAATCTGCTCGGAGTTGACGCTGACGCTCCGCGGCAGGCCGGTGGCCATGTCGCGACCGCGGACGGTCATCTGGTACTCCTGGTCGAGCGGGAAGGCCGAGCCGATGCAGACCTTGATCTTCTCGGCCATCTGGACGCCGATGAGCAGGTTGTGATGCTTCTTCATCCAGGTGGCGATCGCCTCGTCCATCTCGTCGCCCGCGACCCGGATGCTCTCCGAGCAGGCCACGCCGGCGAGCGACATGACCGCGACCTCGGTGGTGCCGCCGCCGATATCGACGATCATCGAGCCCGCGGCCTCGCGGATCGGCAGGCCGACGCCGAGACCGGCGGCCATGGGCTCCTCGATCAGGAAGACCCGCCGGGCGCCGGCGCGCTCGGCCGAGTTGATCACCGCCTGCTTCTCGACCTGGGTGATGCCGGAGGGCACGGCGATGACGACCCGAGGGCTGGCGAGCAGCTTGCGCCCGCCCTGCACCTTGCGGATGAAGTAGCGCAACATCGCCTCGGTGATCTCGAAGTCGGCGATGACGCCGTCCTTCAGGGGCCGGATGGCCTGGATGTTCGAGTGGGTCTTGCCGAGCATCTCCTTGGCTCGGGTGCCGACCGCCTCGCCGCCCAGGAGCACCTGGTTGGTGCCCTTCCGCACCGCGACGACGGAGGGCTCGGCGATCACGACGCCGCGGCCGCTGATGCAGACCAGGGTGTTGGCCGTGCCGAGGTCGATCCCCATGTCCACGGAGAAAACCGCCGTCATCTTTTCGAGGATGCTCGCCATAGAATTCGCCCTCACTCTGTTGATTGAGGGAAGCATAGGACGACGGGGGGACGGGCCGCGGAGCGGGCGGCGCGGCTCTCGGCCCGGCAGGAGCGCCGCAGGAAGCACGGGGCCGAACGAAGCGAGCCCCGCGGATGGCTCCGCGGGGCTCGCATCTTGCGATCGGGATGATCCGGTCGCGATCAGTTCGCCATCGGTCCGACCTGGAAGTACTTGTCCAGGGCGTAGAGACAGACGAAGAACGCGAGGATCAGGCAGACCGAGGTGGTGATGACGATGCCGCTGGTCAGGGCCTTGGCATTGTCGGTCTCCTCTTCGAAGACCCCATCATCCATCTCGTCCATTTCTTCGTAGGCCATGTTCGTTTCTCCTCTCCGATCAGTTGGAGGCCAGCTTGGTGGCCTTGTCGCCCGCGACCGGCATGAGGCCCTTCAGACCCTTGATGTGGACGTGGCCCACCGAGGTCTTGTCGTCGAGGTAGGTGATTCGAACGGTGCCGACGTAGTCGTTGCCGTGGACGATGTCGAACATGTGACCCAGGGCGACGCCGTCGCTCCGGCCCTTGTTGACCTGAACCATGTTGGCGTCCGCGTCGTAGCGGATCACCATGCCGTCGATGCGCGGCTGGCTCTTGAGGGTCGGGGGCGGGTAGGCGCCCTTGTAGTTCGAGAGCTCGGTACCGAGGTCGCCGAGCTGATTGTTCACGGCCTCGAGCATGTTGTTGAGGCTGTTGATCTGCGAGTCCCGGTCCTCGGTCTCGGCGACGGCGTCCGAACGGGCGACCTCGGCGAGGCGCGCCTGCTCGACGGCCTCCTCGGCGCGGGTCCGGTAGCGCTCGATCATGGCCTCGAGGCCCTTGATCGCGTCGGCCTGCTCGGCCAGCTTCGCGGTCGCCTGATTGACGGCCTGGTTGACCTGCTGGGCGTTGCGCTCGGCCTGGTTCTTCTGCTCGACGGCGCTCTGCTGACGACCCTTGGCGTCGGCCAGCTGGCTCTCGAGTTCGGTGACCTTGCCCTTCTGCGAGCTGAGGTCGTCGCTGAGACGCTTGATCTCCGCGTCACGGTTCTGGATCTCGGTGTTGAGCCGGTCCGTCTCCGCTCCGAGCTCGGTACTCTTGGCGTCGTATTGCTTCTTCCAGTCCTGGGTCTGGTGGAGGAAGGTGGCGGCCGCCATGAGGAATCCCGCCGACAGCAGGAGGTTGATGACGACGAAAACGCGTGCGACTTGATTCATTCCTCTTGATTCCCTTTTCCTGGGCGTTCCGGTGATCGGTGACGGGACGCTATCGGCTACCGGCAGGTTTGTAAAGCGCGGGGCCCAACGAATTTGGGCCCGATGCCGGTGCGCGGCTCCCGGGAACGGACCATCCCTTTCCGAATGTGCGCGATTCTATGAGTCACAGCGACGATGTCAAGGATTCGCACAATGCCATAAAGTCCGCGCAAGTCAGGACTTGCGGGATTGCGGCAAAAAGGCGGCAAGGCCGGCGGCCAGCAGCAGGCTCCATTCGACGACGCGGCTCAGCCAGAGCGCCGGCGGCGGGCTCGCGCCCAAGGCCGGACGATCCACCAGGACGGCGCGCCGATCGCGCTCCAGGCGGGCCTGCTCGCGGCCGAGGGGATCGATCGAGGTGGAGATCCCGGTGTTCGTTACGCGGAAGACGGGGAATCGGTTTTCGATTGCGCGAAATCGGATCTGCGCGTTCACCAGATCGCGCTCGGCGCTGCGGTCGTACCAGGAGTCGTTGCTCACGTTGAGCGCGAACTGGGCGCCTCGTCTCCGTCCCTCGCGGAAGAGCTCGGGGAAGACCGCCTCGTAGCAGACGTTCACGGTCGTCCGGATCGTCTCGGTCTCCAGCTCGAGCGACCAGAGCGCCACGCCCTCGCCCGGCGTCATCGAGGGCAGGTAGCCCGCGGTCGAACGCACGAAGTCGCGCAACTCCTCGCGGAAGATGCCGATCGCCGGGAAGGGGATGTACTCGCCGAAGGGAACGAGCTTCAACTTGTCGGCGCGCGCGAGGACCTCGAGGCGCGGTCCCCTCGCGTCCGCATCACCATGGAGCAGGAAGGCGGCGTTGCGCTCGCGCACGCCCTGTCCGGCCTCGTCATGGAGACCGGCCGGCATGTCGTCCTTCTGGATCGCGCCGATGACGACGCGCGTCTTCGCGAAGCGTTCGCCCAGGATCTCCTCGAACTCCTCCGCCGTGCTCCGGCCGGTCGCGCGCCGGCGCGCGTGCAGCCAGGCGTCGAAGGGCGCGCCCCGCGGCTCGCTGCGCGTCGAGTCGTCGATCGGGAAGAAGGAGGTCTCGGGTCAGACCAGCAGTTCGACCGGTCCCTCGCTCATCGCCTCGCGCATGAGCGCGAGCGCGATGCGATGACGATGCTCCGCGGGCGACTCGCCGCGGTCCATCTTCTCGGTCTGCGGGATGGCGGTCTGCAGGCCGACCATGAGCGGGCCGGGTCTCAGGGACTCCTCGATCGCCGCGGCGCGAAACTGCCCGTATCCCAGCAGGACGAGCAGGAGACCTGCGACCGCGAGCGGCGCGAGCCGCGCCTCGCGCGGACTCCGCGCGCGCCCGCCCAGGCGAACGAGGATCAGGTCGGCGAGGAGGCCGTTCGCGGCCCAGACGAAGACGGAGACCGGATAGACCGAGGCGAGGTCGGCGACCTGGATGAGCGTGTTCCAACCGTCGAGGGCGTAGCCGAGGTCGTGCCAGCTCAGCCCCCGGCTCGAGAGCCGCCGGAAGGCGTCGAAGGCGCCCATCGCGAGAGGCGCCGCCAGCACGAGCGGCAGACCGCGCAGGAGGAGGCGACGCAGGACGAAGGCGAAGGGCCAGGACATCAGCAGGAAGATGCAGCTGACGATGATCCAGCCGACCTTGCCCGCCGCCTCGGCTCCGGCCAGCGAGCCGATCCAGCCGAGGAGACCCGCGCCCCAGGCCGACATGCCGCCCCACCAGATCGGCCGGAAGGCCTCCTTCGGGCCGCGTCCGAGCAGGACCAGGAAGAGGGCCGGACCGACGAAGAGAAAGGGCCGGAAGGCGACCGGGTGGAAGGCC
>JBFIHP010000128.1:0-7558 GCA_041601735.1 Planctomycetota bacterium
GTCATCCTCAAGTCATTCGATCGAGAGGACTTGCGTTCGGCGGCCCGGCGCCGGCCCGACGGCCGGATGGGCGCTTTTCAGGAATCGAAGCGCTTGATCTCGTACTCCTCGGTCGAGAGCCCGCCCTCGGAGACGATCACGACGGGCCGTCTGAACCGCGACTCGATGCTCTCGAGACGGTCCCGCTTGTTGCGCTTCAGGAAGTCGGCGACCCGGTGGTTGGCCTTCACCTGGACCCGCTTCGCCTTGTTGTTCGCGAAGATGTTGGTGACCTCGCGGAGGATCTTCAGGCCGATGGAATCGACGTTCCGGATGAAGCCGTTGCCCTTGCAGGTCGGGCAGACCATGGCGTTGTTGCGATAGAGGCTCTGCCCCATCCGCTGACGGGTCATCTCGATCATGCCGAAGTGCGAGATGCGCGCGATCTTCAGGCGGACCTTGTCGCGGGCGAAGGCGGCCTTGAAGGACTGCTCGATCGAGCGCTTGTGGCCCTCGTCCTGCATGTCGATGAAGTCGTTGATGATCACGCCGCCGAGGTCGCGCAGGCGGAGCTGCCGGGCGATCTCCTGGACCGCCTCGGAGTTGGTCTTGTAGGCCGTCTCCTCGAGGTCGTCCTCGCCGCGGTTCTTGCCCGAGTTGACGTCGATCGCCACGAGGGCCTCGGTCTGATCGATGACGATCGAACCGCCGGAGGGCAGGTTCACCTTGCGGTGAAAGAGCTTCTCGATCTCGTCCTCGAGCCGGAACTTGTGCATCAGGGGCTGCTTGTCCTGGTAGTGCTTGATGCGCTCCACGGCCGAGGGCATGACCGCGCGGACGAACTCCTGCGCCTTGCGGCAGATGTTCTCGTTATCGACCCAGACCTCGTCCACGTCCGGCGAGAAGGTGTCGCGGATCGTCCGGATGACGACGTCGGACTCCTGGTAGATCATCGCCGGGGCGCGCTCGCTCTTGACCCGCTTGACGATGGTGTTCCACAGCTTCAGCAGGTACTCGAGGTCGCGGACGATGTCGCCGATGTCCTGGCCCACGCCCGCGGTGCGGATGATGTAGCCCATGCCCGGCGGCGGGTCGATCTTGGCCAGGATCTTCTTCAGCCGGCTGCGCTCGTCCTTGTCCTCGATCTTCTTCGAGACGCCCGAGCGCGAGAGACTGGGCATGAGGACGAGGTAGCGGCCCGGGATGCTGAGGTAGGTCGTGAGCGTCGGCCCCTTCTTGCCGATGCCGTCCTTGGTGATCTGCACCAGGACCTCCTGCCCCTTCATCAGGTACTCCTGGATGTTCCCGTGTTCGCGCCGGTTGAGCGGTGCGTCGGGGACCTCGGTGTTGTTCTGGCGGTACATCGGCAGCACGTCGGAGACGTGCAGGAAACCGTTGCGGTCACCGCCGAAATCGACGAAGGCGGCCCCGATCGAGGGTTCGATGTTGGTGACGACGCCCTTGTAGATGTTGCCGAGGTAGGAGTCGTTCGCGGTGCGTTCGCAGAAGAAGCCCTGGAGGACGCCATCCTCGGTGATGGCGATGCGGACTTCCTCCGGATCTTCCGCGTTGATGAAGATCTTCGTTTCCATGCTGCTCCTTCTGGAGCCGCCCGGAGTGGATCGCTCACGCCCCGGGCCTGTGCTCGTCGCGCGACCCGGACCGGGTCGCGGTTGTTCCATCGGCGATCGCGGCCGTCGCGGCCTGACCGAACCCGCCGTCATAGGGGGTGATACGAGAATCGGCCCCAAAGTCAAGCCGGGGCCCCCGGAGCGCCGGCTGGAGCGCCGGCTTCAGGTGCTGTGGGGATCTGCCGACGACCGGAGTCGAGCGGACGTAGGGTGCCTGGACCTTTCTGCCGGGGCGCTCTCCGGGTCGTCCGAAAACCGGAATCGCAGTGCGCCCCGGCGGAAAGTGCCTGGCACCGTATGTCCGCGCGACCGCATGCCACTTCCCCGACAGCACCTTCAGCCGGCATGCCTTCACTGGATTCGACGAGAAGTAGAGGAAGAAGAAGCCGGCGCTCCAGCCGGCGCTCCAAGGAAAAAGGCCCCCGCCGGTTGCCCGGCGGGGGCCCTTCATCGAATCACGAGGTTGTATTCGCCTACATGCCGGCGTCGCCGAAGATGCGGTCGGTCTCGGCCCGGATGGCCTCCATCCGACGATCGTTCTCGGCCCGGATGAGCGACTCCACGGTATCCGCGTCGCGGATGATGCGGGGCGTGATGAAGATCATCAGGCTCTCGCGGGTCGTGGACATCTCCTCGTGCTTGAAGAAGAAGCCGAGGATCGGGATGTCGCCCAGGATCGGGACCTTGTTGATCTTTTCGCTCTGCGACTCGGTGATCAGGCCGCCGATCACCGCCGTCTGACCGCTCTCGAGCATCATCGAGGTGATCAGGGTCTGGCTGGCCAGCTGCGGCAGATCGATCGACACCTGGTTGGCGCCGGTGCCGGAGGTGAAGCGGTCGAAGCCGGCGGGCGAGTTCGGATCGGTGCTGCGACCGACCAGGGTCTCGGCCTCCGGGATCACGTCGAGCCGGATCTTGTTCGTGCCCGGGATGACGTGCGGGACCATGAAGAGCTGAAAGCCCGTCTGGACCGGCGAGTTGTCGGCCTCACGAATGGCGAAGGTCAGACCGCCGCCCTGGCCCTCGACCGCCTCGGTCTGCGCGAAGCGGACGGTGCGGCCGACGAAGATCGTCGCCTCCTGGTTGTCGAGGGCGATCAGCTTCGGAGCCTGGACGATCCGGGTCTGCTGGTCCTGCTGCAGGAGCCTCAGGGTCAGCGACATCTGGGTGAAGTCCAGCGTGCCGAAGGTGGTGGCCGCCTTGAGCTCGGTGTCGTTCAGACCCGGGACGCCGTTGGCGCCGCTGCCGGAGCCGCCGCCGGCCTGGGCATCGGTCTGGCCGGGCAGGACGCCCCAGCCGTCGGAACCGACGCTGAAAGGCAGGCGTGACGGGATCGAGGCGCCGCCGATCGAGGCCGCGAGGCCCTGATCGCCGATGTCGATGCCGTAGGAGAGCCCGTCGGTGTTGGTCGTGGTCACGAACTTCACGTCGACGAAGACCTGCGCCGGCTCGCGATCGAGTTCTGCCAGCATGCGCTTCACCGCCTCGTGGACCGGGGCGATGTCCTTCACGACGATGACGTTGTGCTTGTCCACGTACTCGAGCTTGCCGCTCTCCGAGAGCGCACTGCGCAGCGCCTTCAGGACGGAGAACTCCTCGTCGGGGTCCTCCTTGGGCGCCTTGGGCTCGCCGACCGCGTACTCGGTCTTGATGAGCGGGCGGTAGGCGATGTCGGGACGGACGTACCTGAGCTGGTAGGAGCGGGTCTCCAGCTGCTCGCGCAGCTTCGAGGGATGAACGACCTGGAGGATGCCGAAGTCCTCCTCGACCACCACGAAGCCGAGCGACTTCGCGACCGTGTCGAGGGCGGTCCGCCAGGGAACGTTCGAGAGGGTCAGGTGCACGTTGCCCTGGACCTCCGGCGCCGCGACGATCGAGGCTCCCGAGATCTTGGCGATGGCCTCGATCACGGACTCGATGGGCGACTTCTGGAACTTCCAGGTGATGCGCACGGGCTGTTCGATGACGTAGAGATTGTCGGCCTTCTTGAGGATGACGCACTCGGTCCGGTCGGCCACCAGCTGAAGGGCCTCGCGCCAGGGCACGTTGCTCAGCTCGATGGTCACCTTCGTCTCGAGATCGACGTCGGCGCCGAGGATGATGTTGACCCGGGACTTCTCCCGGATGTACTTGACGACATCGACCAGGGGTCGCTCGTTCACCGAGAGCGTGACCCTGGTGTCGTTGACGTCCTGATCTTCGCGCCCTATGACGTCGCCGCCGATCTCACCGTTCTGGGCCGGCAGAGCCAGCGTGAACAGGCAGACCAGAAGGCCCGCGACAGCGCCGATTCGCGCGGAGCGACCGACGGATGCGGCGGCGCGCTGCGGGATACGAATGGCCATGTTTCCCTCCTTGACTCGATTGCGAGAATCCGGGGGCATGGACCACCAGGCCCCGACCCCGTTCCCTTCACTGCGACGCTCTCACTTTTCACGTCGCGAACTTGCCGGCCGGGTCCCCAAACGAGACGACCGATCTCACCCGGCGCGTGGGCAAGATCGGTCGGCATCCTTTCGGGATCGTCCTCGTATCAGTCGAGTGGCTTCTCGATCACCTCGTCCTTGTAGACGAAGGTCACACGACTTAGGTCGATCCGGCCGACGATCACTCCATCGGCCAGAACTTCGCCCTGACTGTAGGCGCGATCGTTAATTATGACGACCGCCCGCTCGGGGTGAGCCGGTTCGAAGACGTAGCCCTTGAGCTCGATCGGGATCTCGGCGAACTCGACCCGGGCCTGGGCCCGCGCTCCGAGCTGCTCGATCCGGGCGAAGATCGCGGCGATCTCCTCCCCGTCGGTCGAGGTCTTGGCGGTCAGGAGGGCGCGGGCCGAGGAGACGACCTCGTCGTGGCGCCCGGCATCGAAGGCCGTCTGCATGTGCGCCAGCTCGACCTTGAGTTCGCGCTGCGCGAGGCCGCGCTCGTCCGCCTTCTTGCGCTCGGCATAGAGGACGTCGAAGGGCTTCAGGATGTCGCGCTGGAACATGTCGGCGAGCGACTTCTCGCGGAAGAGCGCGCTCTTCTTCGCGTTGTCGATATCGACCGCGAGCTTCGCCATCTCGTCCGAGACCTGGCGGCCGAACTCGACCTTCTTGACGAAGCTCGTGATCAGGGCCTCCTCCTCGAGCGCGGTGCGGATCGCGTCGAAGCGGGACTTCATCTCGTCCAGGAGCTTCTTCTGCTCCTCGACGTTCTGCGCCGCGACGCGCTGGTTCTCGGCGCTGACGTCGGCGGCGAGGCGCGGGTCGGCGAAGAGGTCCCGACGATCGGGCTGCGGCATGTAGTCGTAGGTCTCGAGCTCGAGGGACTCGGTGATCGGAGCGCCTTCGAGCAGAGCCAGGCTGCGCTTCTGGGCGTTGACGATGTCGACCTGCTGGGCACCCTTGCCGGGATTGTAGACGTAGGTCTCGAGCGTCATCTCGATCGAATGGCGCGGCGGCCCGCTCTGTTCGGAGTTCCGACCGCTCTGGTCGTTCGAGATCGAGAACGACTTCACCTTGATGAAGCGATCGTGGGTCTCGAAGCGATGCATGAAGTCGAGGAACTCGCTCAGGGTTCCCCTGAGGTCGAGCTTGTAGGCCGCTTCCTCGAAGGCCGTGGCGGCCTTCTTGCGCCCGCGGCTCCGCGCTGCGCTGTCGTCGAGCTTCGTGATCTCGACGCCCGAGGCAGCCGAGAACTCGCTGATCTTCTTGACCAGATCGTTGATTTCCTTGTCGTCCGGCAGGACCTTCACGTACTCGCCGACGCGATAGCGTTCGCGAAGCACGCGGTCCTCGATGTTCCGGATCTGACCGATGCGACGATCGGCGGCCTGATTCTGGGCGATCACGCCCTCGATGGCCTGCTCTTCCTCGCCGATGGCCTGGTAGTCCATGTAGACGACGCCGGCGCTGGCGAGCACGAGGCCCGCGGATACGCCGATGACGATCCAGGCCTTCTTCTTGATCTTACGGATGGAGTTCAACACGACTTTCCTCCTCGGCGGCGATCACTTGTTACGGGTGGGGCCGCCCTGCGGCTTCGCATCCTTCTCGGCAACCATCCGCCTGGCCTTCTCCCGCATCTTGCGGGCCTCGACCGGGTCGTTCAGCTGCAGCGCCAGATCCATGGTCCAGCCCTTCTTGGGCTCGAGCTCCGGGAACTCCTCGATGTTGCCGACGGGGTCGGAGATCTCGGTGAATCCGTAGCGGAACCAGTCGCTGTTCTTGAGTGCGCCGTGGTAGTAGTTCAGGCGCACGAGCGGGTCCTGGTCGGCCAGCGCGAGCCCCTTGAGCTTGATCTCGCCGCCGGAGACGGCCGCGCCGCGGGCGCCGCGACGAGACGTGGCTGCCGGGGGCGTGTACTTCAGCTCCTTCACCCAGACGAGATAGCCCTGATCGGCGTTCTCGACTCCGGCAGCGGTGATGTCCGCGAGCTGGTCGAGCTTCTCGGTCATCACGATGCGGCCGGCGGCGATGTCCTTGATGGTGTCGGCGCGTTTCTTGTATTCCTTCTCCTCGGTGAGAAGGGCCTCCTCGTAGCGGAGCCTGGGCTGCTTCTGCGCCAGCTCCTGCTCGAGCGACTGGCGCTTGTTCTCGACCTCGCCCAGCCAGACGAAGTGCGTGTAGGCAGCGACGCTGGCGGCCGAGAGGACACAGACGAGACCGCCGAGGATCGGGAGGAGGAGCGCCATCGGCGTCCTCTCCTTCTTGCGGTATTCCTTGGGCAGAAGATTGATGGTGATCATGGTTCAGTTGTTCCGGATGCGCGCCGCGAGTCCGATGGCGATGGCCATCTGGGGCCCGCCGCCGATGAGCATGTCCTGGTCGATGTCGTCACTGACGGGGAGCCCGTCGAAGGGGTTGAACACCTCCACCGGCTTCTCGAGGATCCTCTCGAAAGACTCCCTGAAGAAGGGCAGACGTGAGCCGCCGCCGCTCAACATCACGCGGTCGGGAGAACGACCGTGCTGGTTTTCGAAGTAGTCGAAGCTGAGCTGGAGCTCGTTGCCGAGGTCGTCGATCGTCGGGAAGACGGCATCACGAACCTCCTCCTCGCTCTCGCCCGGCACCCGCTTCAGGCTCTCGGCGTCCGACTCCTCCATGCCCATCCGCCGCGCGATGGCCATGGTGAAGTCCTTGCCGCCGAAGTAGATCTCACGGGTGAACAGCGACACGCCGTCCTGCATGACGTTGACGCAGGTCTTGCTGCAACCGACGTCCACGAAGGCGACGACGGCTCCCTCGGACTCGGGTTCCTCCGAGTACTCGCGGACGAGGTCGTAGGCATTGCCGAGCGCGATGGCATCGACGTCGACGATCTCGGGCGTGAAGCCGGCCTTCTGGGCCATCTCCATGTGACCGTTGAGGGCCGTCGACTTCACGGCGACGAGGATCACGTTGTCGTTGCCGCCGCTCTTGCCGATGCGCTGGCAGTCGATCGTGCTCTCGTCGAGACCGAAGGGGATGTACTTCTCGGCCTCGAAGAGGATCGCGTTGCGCAGCTCCTCGTCGCTCATCGGCACCATGCTCAGGTAGCGGATGATGACCATCTTGCCCGAGACCGCGGTGACGACGCGCTTCGTGCCGAAGCCGCCTTGCTTGAGGAGGTCCGAGACGGCTCGGATCTGGTCCTCGGGAGTATCCCCCCGGGCCTCGACCTGACCGATTCCGGTCACCTGTACGCCCTTGCCGACTCGAGAGAGTTCGACCGCCTTGATGGTCGAACTCCCGATGTCGAGACCGACGAAGCTCTTTCCTGCACTGAACATGGCTGCTCCAGCCTTTCCCTTCAGACCGGGATATCCTGATGGAACGACGCGATATACCGCTGATCGGTCCGGGACCCGGGCCTGCTTTAGATCAAGGCAAAAAGCATGCTTCGATGAATATGCAGCGCGATGCCGGATCGCCGGGACATCGGTGGCGGAGCGAACTTGCAGGTCGGGAAGAGACCGGGGTCCCGGA
>JBFIHP010000129.1:0-7546 GCA_041601735.1 Planctomycetota bacterium
GCGGGTCCGCGGGTCGCGGTCGCGACTTAGGATCTCGCGCTACAAGCCCGAGCATCGCCTGGTCGCCTTCCTCGACCTCGCGCTCAAGGACGACGGCTCGGGCAAGAAGTCCCGCCGCTCCCTCGTCATGCGCCTCTTCGCCGACCGTCGGGCCCGGGTGATCGCCGCCCTCGTCGATCGCCTGCGCGACGACGGACTCGACGACGTCCTGCCCAGCCAGACCGGCGTCCTCCTGAACGGCCGCCTGCAGCTCGAGGAGAGGCTCGACGGTACCGAGCTCTTCGACGGCCGCGCGGTGTCGCCGGAGGAGATCGGCGGGCTCCTCGACCGCTTCCACGCGTCGGCGCCCGAGGGCCTTCGCTTCGTCTCGGCGCTGGCCCTGGTGCGCGAGCGCCTGGCCGAATCGCGCGCCGGCCTCGGACCGGAGTACCGAGAACGGTTGGACGACATCGCCGCCCGTCTCCGTGCGTTGATGCCGCTTCGCGGCCGGCGCGGCCTCGTCCACGGCGACCTCCATCCCCGACAGTTCATCGTCTCGGTCGATCGGCTCGCCCTCATCGACCTCGAGCGTTGCGCGATCTCCTATCCGTCGATCGACCGCGGCCACTTCCTCTGCGAACTCGAGCTCTTCGCGCGCGAGCAGGTCGAACTCGCCGAGCGCGCCCGCTCGCTGCGCGAGACTCTCGAGGGCCACTGGCTGGAGCGCTCGAACGCCGACGAGCGCGTGCTGCTCCGGGTCGGCATGGCGCTCGGCGAGCTGGCGGCGGCGACTCGATTCGGTCGGCGGCTCGAGGCCACGGCGAGCCCGGCCGAGATCGATGCCGCGCTCCTGCGGGCCCTGCGCCACCTGCCGGAAGAGGCGGCCGGGACGAGCTGGCTCCGCCTGCACCCGCGAGGCGCACGCGACTGGCCGGCCTTCATCCGGCGGGACGACGGCGAGGAGATCGGCGCCCTTCGCGATCGAGATGCTGAAGTCCTCTGGCCGCTGGACCCGACCGACGACGAGGCTCTGCCGGCCCTCGCCGGAGCGCTCGAGCGCGGCGACCTCAGGGGCTGGCGGCCGGGCCAGCGCGCGGTCGTGGCGACGCGGGACGGCGCGCGCTATCTGAAGATCCTGCCGCCGAGACGCCTGCCGTCACGGCTCGCCCTCATGACCGCGATCCTGGCCGACGAGGAGGCTCGCGACCTGCTTCCGGCCGTCCTCGGGCACGACGACGAGACGGGGATCATCGAACTCGCGGCGCTTCCCGGCGCCACCCTCTTCGACCGGTTGGCCCGCGGCGACGAGAACGCGCTCCCTGCCGCCGGAGGCGCCCTCGCGCGCTTCCACGCCCTCGATCCGACCACCCGCCCCGAACTCGTGGGCGACGACGACGTCGATCTCTTCCTCGACCATGCCCGCCGCTTCCGACCGGATCTCGCGAAGGCGCTGGACGCGGCCCGCGAGACCGTGCCCGCCGCCCTCCGTTGCGGCGACGAGGGACTCATCCACAACGACATGCACGACAAGAACTTCCTCGTGGACCGCGAGACCGTCCGCATCATCGACTTCGACGGCGCCCGGTCCGGGCCCCGCGCCCGCGACCTCGGCAACTTCTGCGCCCACCTCGAGCTGCGACGCAGGCAGCGAGACGGCGATCGAATGGAGGTCGAGAGGCGCACAGCGAGCTTCCTCGGCGGCTACACGGAGAGACGGCCCTTGCCCCTCGGCGTCGAGGTCGAGCGCCGCCGCAGCCTCTTCCGGCTGGCCTGCGTCTACCTCTTCCGACGACCCTGGGAGGGTATGGCGATCGACCTCCTGCGCGACCTCGCGCGGGGGGCCCTCCTGCTCCTCGGCATGCTCGCCCTCTCGGCCTGCGTCGCCATCGTGCCCGAGCAGGACACCTTCGAGACGGCGGTCGGCGACTGGAAGGCGCGGCTCGGACCGGCCTACATCCGCAAGAAGGACACGATCGAGATCGAGGGCGACTTCGCGGCCGAGGCCTTTCTCGCCGAGCGGATCGAGATCGAGGAGGAAGACGACGAGATCGAGATCAAGTCGACGATCGTCGGCGCCACGGTCGATGCCCTGCGCATCGGACCGATCGACTTCGTGATCGGCCCCGAGTCGAAGCTGCTCGACGAGGACGGCCGGGACTTCGATCGCTCCCGGCTCCCCGACCTCGTCGGACGCTTCGTCAAGGTCGAGGGCATCGAGCGCGACGGCGTCGTCCTGCTCCGCAAGCTGAGCCTCCGCGAGCGAAAGGAGGGCGAGCGTGACCGCCTCCAGGCCCGGGTGGAGGACATCGACCTCGGCGACCGCGAACTGCTCGTCGGCGGGATCAGGGTCGACTACCCGCGCAACGTCCCCGTCCTCTGGGACGTGGCCGGGCAGGCGCCGCCCCCGCCCGGCGAGCGCGGTCTGCGACCCCAGGACGACCCGCGCCTGAAGAAGATCGTGCGGGTCGATGACGACGACCTGCGACCGGGCAGCGGTTTCCAGGTGACCGACTGGCTCAACGTCGGCGGCGAGGTCCAGTGGGACCTGGAGTGGCGCAAGAACCACAACCTGCGTGACGAGCGCAAGCGTGATCGCCTCGTCCACGAGATGAGCGCCAAGCTCGAGCTCGCCTTCGAGATCGACGAGAAGCTCCTCGCGATCACGCAGCTCAGGGCCTCACGCGACTTCGAGATCTACGACCAATCGGGGCGGCAGGATTTCGGCACGCGACTGTCGATCGAGCAGGCCTTCGTCGTCGCCCTCGACTTCCCCTTCGACGGGATGGCCCTCGAGCTGGGCCGGCAGAAGTTCGACCACGGTCGTGAATGGGTCATGGACGACGACATCGACGGCGCCCGGCTGTTCTTCAACCTCGAGGACGTCCTGCTCGAGTTCTCCGTGTCCCAGCAGCTCTTCGACGAGGACCGCGAGGAGGACGGCATCACCAACCTGCTGGCGGCGGCGCACATCGAGATCCTCGACGACTCCGAGCTCTTCGTCTACGCGATGCACCGCGGCGGCGGCCGCCTCGTCGACCTCGACCGCTGGCACTTCGGCTTCTCGCTGGAGCTGGAGTTCGACCAGTTCAGCTTCTTTCTCGACGCCGGCTACGTCATCGGCAGCGAGGACGACCTCGAGGTCGAGGGCTGGGGCGTCGATGCGATGGCGCTCTACGTCTTCGAGGAGCACGACTGGGAGCCCTCGATCTACATCGGCCTGGCCTTCGGCAGCGGCGACGACGACATCAGCGACGGCAAGGACTCGAGCTTTCGTCAGACCGGACTGAACGACAACAACGACAAGCTGAACGGCGTGACCAGCTTCCGCTACCTCGGCGAACTCGTCCGGCCGGAGCTGTCCAACATCATCGTCCTGACCGCCGGCTTTGGTTTCCGCCCCTACCGCAACACCTCCGTGGACTTCCTGATCCACCACTATCGTCAGGTCGAGGCCTTTCCTCGACTCCGCGACACCCGCCTCCGCCTCGACCCGCTCGGCATGAACGACCAGCTCGGCTCCGAACTCGATCTCGTCATCGGCCTCGAGGCCTGGCGGCCGCTCGAGATCGAGATCGTCTTCGGCTGGTTCCGGCCCGGTCAGGCCTTCGAGCACGGCGCGGACGAGGCCTGGTACATCACCTTCCAGGCCGAGTGGAACTTCTGATCAGGAAGCAGCCCCGGCCTCCGTCTCCCGATCCTCCATCGCGCCCGGATCGTCCCGACTGCGCCAGAACAGCAGAAGAGCAATGACCGCAAGGACGCCGGTGGCCGTCCAGTTGAGGCTCGAATCGAGTTGAATCGGGCCGGGGACGAATTCTCCCGGGGAACTCCGGTCGTTCCAGATCTTGTTCGTCGACCAGCCGGTGACGAAGGGCGCGAGCCCGATGACCGCCGTGACGACGAGGGGCCGCCAGCGCTCTCGCGTCTCGAGGAGCAGACCGGCGACGAGGAGCGTGCCGGCGACGAGGGCGGCGACCTGCTCGATCGCGAAGACGAAGAAGATGCGATTCCAGCGGTCGTGCGCTCCAAGAGGGACATCGGCTCCGAAGCCCGGAGCGGTCATGAACAGGATGGTCGAGCAGACGAGCACCGCGACGATGAAGGAGGCCGCCAGAAGCCGACGACGACTCCCACGGCTGCTCATCACGAGCACCACGACCCCGCCTCCGACGGCCGGCACCAGCATGACGAAGAGGCTGAAGATCCCGCCCAGATCCGGCCAGGGACTGATGCGCCGCGCCGTCTCGAAGGCATCGGCGCCGATCTCGAGCAGGATGAACGCGGCCAGCAGGAGGGGCAGAGACCTCTTGCGCCCGACGCGGAGGTCCGCGAGCAGGATGAGCGCGGCGATCAGCCCGAGCGGTGCGGCGACGCTCATGAGGGTCTGCGCCAGGTCGAAGCGCCAGAGCAGGACGAGCACCAGGCCGAGCGCCAGGACCCCGGGCGCCACGGCAACGAGCCGCGCGAGGCGGAGCACGGGCCGCGCGACCATCAGGGCCGCGACCAGTCCCGCGAGGCCGAGCAGGACCAGGGTCCGGCCGCCGACCGGCAGTTCAGTCACCAGGACCCCGGAGCCGAATCCGCCGACCAGGATTGCGACGCCGACGCCGAGAAAGGCGACATCGGCGAGCCGGTTCCCGGCAGGGATCTGATCGGCCAGGTGGACGTAGGCCGAGACATGGATCAGGGGAAGCGCCATCGCGACGAGGCCGAGCCCGATGCGCGGATCGAGTCCCAGTTCAGGCAAGATCAGGCCGACCGCGGCCAGGAGGCCGCCGAGCACGATGTGCTCGAGCGGGCTGCGGCGCAGATACAGAAGGACGCCGACGAGAGCGGTCATGAGGTAGCGCCCCGAGAACCTCAGGGCGTCGTCGATCGCGAACCGCTCCAAGGGGTCGGCGACGAGGTCGCGCTCCATCAAGCGGATGAGCCCGGCGGCGAGGACCTTGAAGGCGAGGAAGGCCAGCAGGGCCGCGATGATGTCGGAAGTCGGCCGAAACTCGGGCGATCCGATCTCGGCCTGGCCTCTTGCGTGGTCCATGCTCTCCTCTCCCGGCGTCGCCGGCGCGCCCCCCCGGATTTCAGCTCGCGATCGGCAGGAGGACGCGGAAGAGCGTCCCACCGCCGACGCGATTCTCGACCACGATGAGGCCGCCCGCCTGGGCGACGACGCCGTGCACGGTCGCGAGGCCGAGCCCCGTGCCGGTCCCCGGCTCCTTCGTGGTGAAGAAGGGCTCGAAGACGAGATCGGCGATCGCGTCGGGGATGCCGCGACCCTCGTCGAGGACGTCGAGCACGCCGTATTCCCCGGCCGGGACGATCCGCGAGCCCATGCGCGTCGATCGAGCGGGGGCGAGCCGACCGATCCGCACCTGGATGCAGCCGCCGTCGGGCATGGCGTCCGAGGCGTTGACCACGAGGTTGAGGAGGAGCTGATCGAACTGGCTGCGATCGACCCGAACCGGCACCTCCTCCTCGCCGAGCTCGAAGCGGATCTCCAGTCCCTGGCGTTCGACCGCGCGCAGGGTGATGTTCTGCATGTCGGCGACCAGTTCACGTAGATCGACCGCCTGCGGCTCGACGCTGCGCTGACGGCTGAAGGTGAGGAGGCGAGCGGTGAGCCGCGCCGCACGTCGGGCCGAGTCGCTCACCTCGTCGAGATGGCCCCGCGCTTCGGAGTCCTCGGGGATGTCGAGCTTCGCCAGATCGCAGCCGGCCAGGATGGCCGTGAGCATGTTGTTGAAGTCGTGCGCCACACCCCCGGCGAGCCGTCCGAGGGCCTCCATCTTGCGGGTCTGGAGCAGCTGGGCCTCGAGACGCCTTCGCTGGCTGATGTCGGAGACGAGGATGAGGTCGCCCTTCAGCGCCCGGCTCTCGTCGTGCACCGGAGAGACCGCGACGCGGAGCCAGACCTCGCTGCCATCCGGCCGTCGATGCAGGAAGTCGCGCTCGCCGACATGTTCGTCCGCCCGGGGCCGCTCGGACTGCAGGAGGTCGGCGGAGGGAAACTCGGCGCTCTCGTCCAGGACCTCGTCGATGCGACTGCCGATCAGCTCCTCGCTCGTGCGACCGAGCAGATCGCAGATGCGCCGGTTCACGAAGGTGGCCCGGCCGTTCTCGTCGGCTACCCAGACACCCTCGCGCGCCGCGGACACGAGCTGTCTGAAGCGCGCTTCCTGGCTCATCACGGTGTCCTCGCGGCGCATCGCGAGATCGACCAGCCCGGCCATGCCGAGGGCCAGCAGGAGACCGGCGAAGAGCAGGAGATACTGACTGAAGGCCTCGGGCTGGGGTTCGGCCAGTTCGACCGCCCAGCCCTCGAGCGGGCCGTGCAGCGGATAGGTCACGCTGCGACTCCAGCTGAGATCGGCCGTCGTCTCGTGGCCGTAGACCAGGGACTCGCCGTGCAGCAGGCGGTAGCCGAGCCTCGAGTCCTGACGGTTCTCGAGGGTCGCCGTCACCAGATCGGCGAGCCGGAAGACCCCGTTCACGAATCCCGCGGGCATCGCGCCGCGACTGGCCGGAGCGTAGACCGCGAAGCCGCGGCCGCCCTGATAGAGAAGCAGGGGCGCGGTGACGACGAAATCGCCGGTCTCGGCCGCTCGAAGGATGGCCGGAGCCGCGATCTCGTTGTCGTCGAGGTCTTTGCCGAGTGCCTCCTGGTTCCCATCGACCGGATTGACCCAGCGGATCACGTGCTCCTCGTCGATCCAGTTGATCGCCTGGAAGCCCGGGAAGTTGTCGATGATCTTGAGGGCCGAGTAACCGTAGTTCTCGCGATCGAAGACCGGCATGTCGTCGATGCGATCGACGAGGATGCGCAGCGCGTTCAGGCGATGCTGGACGAAGTCCTCGAAGCGCAGGCCGAGCTGCTCGGCGCTCATCTCGAGGGCCAGGCGATGACGCGCCTCCCGGGCCCGTCGTTCGGCGGACCAGAGGCCGAGAACGGCGGTCACGGCTATGGCCAGGATGATCCAGGGCATCGCCTTGCGAATCGACCAGGAGAAAGTCATGAGCCTCCTTGAAGCCGTTTGCTCGGCAGCAGGCGGTCCGACCTCGGGCGCCGCGTCCAGGATGAGCGGTCGGGGCCGGGGCATCAAGCGCGGGAGAATCCGGATTCGGCCTCCTTTCCGGCCGCCACGGTTCTTAGGATGCGTGATTCCATCCCGGACCAGAACACCCAGACGCCGCTGAAATGAACTCCACTGATGAACCGACGGTCGGATTCGCCGATCTGGGTCTTCCCGAGCTTCTGCTCCAGACGCTCGACGAGGTCGGATACGAGGCGCCCTCCCCGATCCAGGCTCGCGCCATACCGGAGCTGCTCGCCGGCCGCGATCTCGTCGGCCAGGCCCAGACCGGCACCGGCAAGACGGCGGCCTTCGCCCTGCCCCTCCTCGCCCGCCTGGGCCCCAAGGGCCGGAACCCGCGCCTGCTCGTCCTGACCCCGACGCGCGAACTGGCCATCCAGGTGGCCGAGGCCCTGCGTCGCTACGGCGCGAAGCTCCCGGGTTTCCACGTGCTCCCGGTCTACGGCGGCACCGGTTATCACGGTCAGCTCCGGACC
>JBFIHP010000130.1:0-7502 GCA_041601735.1 Planctomycetota bacterium
CGGGCCGCTTCGCGGCTGATGCGCGCCTCGAGGGGCTGGACCGCGGCATCGCGATCGCCGACGCCCACGAACCACCCCGTCACCACACCCGCCGTGCCCAGGAAGGCGAAGAGGACGAAGCCGCCCGTGGCGATGCCCGGTTCGCGTCGCATCCAGCGGAGGAAGCGATCGCCGAGCCCTGCTCGCCGCGCCAGCGGGACTCCATCGTCGAGGACCCGGTCGATGTCGTCGGCGAAGGTCTTCGCCCGGTCGTAGCGGCCCTTGCGTTCCGGCGCCAGGGCCGCGGCGGCGATCGCGTCCAGACCCGCCGGCAGTCCGCGATCGGCGGAGCGCATGCCGCGCGGAACGAAGCGGGCCGCCTCTCGCCGCAGCGCCGCCTCGGTGGGCGCGGGGATCGGGGGCTCGCCGGTCACGATGCGATGGAGGATCGCCCCCAGCGCCCAGACGTCGGCGCGCCTCTCGGTCCGGACCGCGCTCTCGCCGAGTTGCTCCGGCGCGCGATAGGCGAGGTCATGCAGCGCGAAGCAGGAGCGGCGGCCGCCCTCCAGGGAGCGGAGTCCGAGCCCCGAGATCGCCGTCCCCGTCGATCCGGTCGCGATGCTCGCCGGCGTGATGCGACCGTGGACGAGCCCCGCCTCGTGCGCCCGATCGACGAGCCGCGCGGCCGCGGTCAACGTCCGCAGCAGGGCGAGGCGGGCCTCGGTCGCGGGCGCGTCCGCCGCCTCGATCGCGCGGAGCTCGTCCTCCAGGGTCGGCCCCGGTGGCTCGCGTTCGACCAGATAGACGAGCCCCCCGGCGCGGCCCTGATCAACGATGTCTGCGAGACGAGGCTCGTCCAGGGCCCGGGCGAGATCGAGGTCGGCCTGCAGGGCGCGCAGGTCGCGCTCCCCCAGGTCCGGCATCCCGTCGATGATCCGCAGGACGAGTGCTTGACCCTGCGCGTCGCGGCTGCGGAATCGTCTCGACACCGCGTCGCGGCCCAGCTCCGACTCGAGCCGGTATGCGGCGATCATCTCGGCTGGGATGTCGGCCTCGGGTCTCTCCATCACCGCGAGATGGTAGTGGACCGGAGGATCGGGCGATAGTCGAAATCCGCGTTCCCTGCTCAGAGGAGCGCGAGGAGGACCGGAAGCACGATGAAGGAGGCCAGCGTGCCGCCGACGATCGCCGAGGCCACGTCCTCGGGGGCGGCGCCGAAGCGCTGGGCGAACATGAGCGAGATGATCGCGGGCGGCAAGACCGACTCGATGAGGATGACGTCGCGCATGACGCCCTCGATGGCGAAGAACGACGTGAAGGCGAGCCCGGCGAGCAGACCGACACCGCTGCGCACCACGAAGGCGTAGATCGTAGGCCAGGGTCGCGTCAGCTTCAGGCGGCGGAGCTGCATGCCGAGGACCACGAGCAGGAGGGGGATCGCGGCCTCGCCGAGGATCCGGATCGGCTCCATGACCATCTCCGGCGGGCGCCGATCGCTCAACGAGCAGAGGATGCCCAGGACCGCGGACCAGGCGATGGGCATCCGCAGCAGTGCCAGACCCCCGCCGCGGCCCGAAGCGATCCAACCGGCGAAGACCGCCTGGGCCGCGGCGACGGTGACGAAGGCCAAGGTGGCGACCTCGAAGCCCTCGGAACCGCGGGCCAGGCGGGCCACGGAGAGCCCGAGGTTGCCCGCGTTCCAGAACATGATCGGCAGCAGCAGCCCTCGCGGCCGGCCGGGCAGGAGGCCGAGACCGAGGAAGCCGACGAGGCCGGTGACCGCCATGATGAAGAGGGTGGCGCCGACGATCTGCAGACCGCCGGCGATGGCCCCGTGGTCGCGCGCCAGCTCGGCGAAGATCAGGCAGGGCGAACAGACCAGGAGCGCGAGTTGCGACAGGCTCTCCATCGAGATCGGAGTCCGGCCCTCGATGAGGAAGCCCACCGCGACGACGCAGAGGACCGGGACCATGGTGTCGAGCACGACCTGCATCGCCGATCCTATCCGCGCCGTCCCGACGATTCACGACCGGCCGAATTCGCCGCGAGCCCGGTCGGCGGCGCCGGATCCCGGAGGGGGACGATTTGACGCGCTTGCCCTTCGAGGAGGACCGGGGTTAACTCGACCAGGAAAGAGCCCAAAACGCCATGACCCAACCCCTCGGGAGAGAACTCCAGGAAGACCGCGACCTCGAACCGCCCGAACTGCGGACGCTGCTGGCGATCACCCGGACGGCGGCCCTCGTCCACGATCGGATCAGCCGGTTCCTCAAGAGACGGGGGCTGACCAGACCGCAGTACGACGTCCTCCGCATCCTCAGGGGAGCCGAGCCGCCCGGACTGCCGTCCCGCGCGATCGGGGAGCGAATGGTCCAGAGAGTCCCCGACGTGACCCGCCTCATCGACCGTCTCGAGGCCGGGGGACGGGTCAGGCGCGGTCGTTCGGCCCGGGACCGGCGGGTCGTGCTCGTCTCGATCACGGCCCGAGCCCGACGAGAGATCGACGCCCTCGACGGGCCCCTAAGGCGACTCGCCGAGGAGATCCTCGGCAACATCTCGCTGGCCGAGCTCGCCCGCCTCGACGGCCTGCTCGACCGGGTCGGGGCCGCCCCGACCCCGGAGGAGTTCGATTCCCGCCTGCCGTCCTGACTCCCGGGGTCTCCGCGGTCCGCCGTCTTGCCGATTGACCCTTGTCGAGCAAGGACTTACCATCGGGACACGATCGCAACTGCGGTCTGTTGTCGCGCCGGAGCCGGCCGCGGCTGCCCAGCAGGGCGCGCGCCTTCGAGTGAAGGTCGAGACGCGCGCCGGGAAGCCGGTCCGGGTTCAGAAGAGGAATCCCGATGCGTACGTTGAGCCTCTCCCTGCTCTCCCTTGCGATGGTCGTCCTGTCCGCCCTCGGGGGCGCCGATCCGGCCGTCGAGAGCCCCGTCATGAACCAGGCGCCGGTCGTGGCCATCACCGGCGGGGGCGGCGCGCTGCTCACCGCCCCGAACACGACCCTGGCGCTCAGCGCGACGGCGAGCGACGACGGTCTGCCCCTGGGCTCGACCCTCTCGCTCCTCTGGTGCAAGCAGAGCGGCCCCGGGCCCGTCGTCTTCGACAGCCCGAACGCGCTGCAGACGCTCGCCCACTTCGACATAGCGGGGATCTACAAGATCCGCTTCGCCGCCGACGACGGCGAGAAGCTGAGCTCGAAGACGATCACCGTGACCGTGAATCAGCCCGCCGGACTGCCGATCGCAGTGCAGGACATCCTGGCCTCGGCGACCAACCCCTCGCTCGATCCGATGTTCGCGGATCGGTTCCTCACGCTGATCCCGAACGCCTTTCCCCTCAACACGACGGGCGCGGCCTACTACGCGCAGGTCGATCCCCTGAACCAGAAGACGACCTTCGCGTCGTGGCTGGCCGTTAACGGCTTCGGAACCGGTGGTCAGCCCCTGGTCGCGATCATCGGCGATGCGCAGGCGGAGTGCTGCAGCGCGGGCGTCTATCTGAACGCCGGCGATCTGGGCTTCGGCCGCCGCATGGTCATGAGCCGCGACGGCGACGAGATCGCCTACTACGTCACCAATTACATGACCGTCGATGCGGCGATCCAGCAGGACCCCTCGCAGATCATCCTCACCGTCTGCATGGAGTACACGAGCACGCCGGGCATCAACGGGGGACAGCCCTACATCAAGTACTTCATGTTCGATCCCAACGGCAATCGCGTGACCGACGTCGATTTCGACGGCCGCGGTCCGAAGCCCGTACCGCTGGCCTGCGCGGCCTGCCACGGCGGCGCCTATGCCTCCGGCGGCGGCATCCCGCCGGGCGGCAACATGAACGCCGTCTTCCTGCCCTTCGACGTCGAGAACTACGACTTCTCCTGCATCCCTGGCTTTGCCCGCGAGGACCAGGAGCTGGCCCTGAAGGAGATGAACCGGGCGATCCTCTCGACCAACGTCCCCACGGCCATCCGCGAGCTCGTCGAGGGCTGGTACGGCGGCTTCGGTCTGCCTGAGGACAACCAGAACACGCGCTTCGTCCCGCCGGGTTGGGCCGGGGATCCCGAGCTCTATCGCAGCGTCGTCGCCAAGTCCTGCCGCATGTGCCACATGGGGCGGACCAGCACGACCCTCGACTTCAACGCGGCATCCGATTTCGCGGCCACGCAAACGCTCATCAGCGGCTCCCTGCTCTTCGGCCCCACGGCCGCGGGCTTCAGGATGCCTCACGCCGAGCGCACCTTCGAGCGCTTCTGGCTGTCCACGTCACCGCATCAACCGGGCCTTCTGGCCGCCGCGTTCCAGAACGGCGTCTACGTCGGACTCGGAGATCCCGCGACGCGACGCTACGTCGATGGGGCGGCCGCAGGGGCCGACGACGGCACGAGCTGGTCCGACGCCTACACGAGCCTCTCCGACGCGCTCGCCGAGGCCGCGCTGCCGTCCTCCGGCATCACCGAGATCTTCGTCGCAGCCGGCAGCTACCTGCCGGACACGACCGGTCTCGCCGATCCGCGGACGGCCAGCTTCGCGGTCCCGGACGGCGTCAGGCTCCACGGCGGTTTCGCCAGCGGGCAGTTCCTGCTCGAGGACCGAGACCTCGCCGCCAACGAGACCATCCTCAGCGGCGACCTGCTCGGTGACGACGCGGGCTTCCTCAACATGGGCGACAACGTCCATCACGTCGTGCGGCTCGACCAGTGTTCGGTCGCGACCGTGCTCGACGGCTTCACCATCCTCGGCGGCAATGCCACCGGCGCTCCGGACCCGCGGGGCGGCGGCGTGCACATCGTCGGCGGCTCTCCGGTGCTGACGAGGCTCCTGGTCGAGCGGAACATCGCCCCGCAAGGCGGGGGCATCCTCGCGGACGGCACCGGCGCCCGGCTGGCCAACGTCGGCCTCTACGGCAACGACGGCATGGTCGCCGGCGGCGGCATCCTCGCGGTCGGCGGCTCCGCCCTCCGGCTCGAGAACCTGGTCCTCTCGTTCAACCTCGCCGAGGACGCCGGCGGGATCGGCGGCGGCATCCTGGCTTCCGGCGGTTCGCTCGACATCACCAACGCGACCTTCTATCGCAACTACGCCGACCAGATGGCCGCCGGACTCCAGCTGAGCGCGGGAGCCGCGGTCACGGTCGCCAACAGCATCTTCTGGAACAACTGCACCAACAGCGTGATCGACGAAGACGCCCAGATCCTGCTCGACAACGCGCTGGGCGCCGTCGGCCTCCAGCTCGATCATTCGATCGTGAACGGCCTGACCGGGCTCCTCGGCGGCGTAGGCAATCTCGGCTCCGATCCGCTCTTCATCAGTCCCAACGGAGCGGACGCCCAGGTCGGTACCCGCGATGACGACATGCGGGTCCAGGAGGCCTCGCCGGCGATCGACGCCGGCAACAACGATCTCGTCGGAGCCGACGCCGTCGATCTCGATTACGACCACGTCACCGGCGAGCGTCTGAGCCGCGACTTCCTCGGCTTCCGGCGCTTCTTCGACTCGAACCTGACCCCGGACACGGGCGTCGGCATGCGGCCGGTGATCGACATCGGGGCCGTCGAGCGCAACGACGGCTCCCTGCTCGACTGCGCCGCGGGCAACATCCGCGCCGGCGTGGACGGACCGCACGACGTCGTCGAGGTGAACGGCAGCGCCGGCGGCACGCCGCGGCTGGTCTACGTGGCCACGGGCCAGAGCCTCACCATCTCGATCGCGCAGCCGCCGATGCAGGCCTTCGCGCCCTTCGCGCTCTTTCTCAACTTCGGCATCCCGGGGCCGAACGACGTGACGACGCTCGATTTCGGGCTCGGCGACATGTGCATCCGGCCCGCGCCGCTCCAGCTCTTCAACGACGGCGACTTCGTCCTCGCCGACAGCCTCGGACTCGGCTTCCCGACCGCGGCCGGCGCGACGCTCGCGCCCTGGTCGGTGACGGTGCCGGCTCTCGGACCCACCGAGGGTGATTTCGTCATCCAGGGTCTCGTCTGGGACGACACCAAGCCGATTCCGCTCTCGGTCACGAACGCCGTCCTGGTGAGCGTGCGCGAGAATCCGCCGGTCAACTTCCCGCCCGTGGCGGTGGCCGCCGACACGAACTTCGGCGCCTTCACCGGTGCTTCGGTCACTCTCGACGGCAGCGGTTCCTTCGATCCCGAGGGCGAGTCCCTGTCCTACAGCTGGCTGCAGACCGGCGGCACCGCCGTCACCCTGACGAACGCCGACCAGGCCCTTGCGAGCTTCACGGCGCCGGCCACGCCGGACGTGCTGACCTTCGAACTGACGGTGAACGACGGCGCGCAGGACAGCGCCGCGGAGACCGTCACGGTGACGGTCGTCTCCGACACGCCCATCGCGAACGCGGGCAACAACCAGACGGTGATCACCAATGCGGCGGTCGCCCTGAACGGCACCCTCTCCGCCGACCCGCAGGGGACGCCGCTCAGCTACGCCTGGACCCAGATCGGCGGCACTCCTGTGGCCCTCACGGGAGCCACCACCGCGACCCCGACCTTCACGGCGCCCTCCCTGTCGGCGACGCTGACCTTCCAGCTCATCGTCAGCGACGGTCCGAACTTCAGCGCGCCGGATCAGGTCACCGTGACGGTCCAGACCTCGTTCGTGAACGACATCGTCCCGATCTTCACGGCCACCTTCAACGAGGCGCCCTACGGCAACATCCAGTGCACGAGTTGCCACTCCGGAGCCGTGCCGGCCGGCGGACTGAACCTCTCGGTGTCCGGCACCTCGGTCGCCGCGGTCCGGGCAGCTGTTCTGGCGAGGGTCGATTCCGGCAATCCCATCAACAGCGCGATCCTGCGCTACCCGCTCTACAACACGACGGCCTTTCCCGCCGGCAACGGCATCCAGATGGACGCCTTCACCAACGGCGGGCTGTTTCCGACCAGCAGCGACACCAACTACGTGAAGATCCTGAACTGGATCAACGATGGAACGCCGAACAACTGAAGGACTCCCCCGGGTGGGGGAAAGTAGGAGATTGAAGGCATGATGAGGAATTCCCTGGTCCTGGCGGCCGTGCTGGCGCTGGTCGTCGTCCCGACGGCCTGCGAGAGCAGCTCGAGCGGTAGTTCGCGCAGCGTCATCGACATGACCTGGCGCGGAGACTCGGGCTACGGCGCGCGCTACGATCGTAGCCGTGACCGCTATCGCGACGCCGTCCAGCAGATCCGCAACTACGACCGCGAGTACTACGAGAGCCGCGTGCGGACCGAAGACGCCCAGGGTCGGGCGATCGCGCCCGCCGACCAGATCCAGTTCCTGGACAAGGTCGAGGCGAACGTCCCCGCCGAGCGGGTGACCACGGCGGGCGTGAAGGGCAAGACCGAGAACGACTCGGCCGCGGTCTTCGTCGATTCCGACGGCAATCGCGTGAGTCTGGCCGATTTCTCCGGCCAGCCCCTCGTCCTGATCTTCACCCGCGGCTTCCCCGGCTACATCTGCCCGATGTGCACGACCTACACCGCGCAGGTGACCAAGCGCTACGACGAGCTGGCTGCGACCGGTGCCCAG
>JBFIHP010000131.1:0-7488 GCA_041601735.1 Planctomycetota bacterium
CAAGCCGCGGGATCGGTCTGTCCGATCAAGCGATGGTCATGATGTTCAGTGCCGTCAGGATCGCGGTCTTCTTCATCGGCGCGCTCGCGCTCTGCGTCGCGGTCTGCCGCCGTCTGCCGCTCGATGTCGAACGTCTCCGGGAGAGCGATCTGGGCAGCGAGAAGGCGGCCATCGTCGCCTTCTGGGGCCTCGGGCTCTTCGCCGCCCATCAGGCGGTCACGACCTTCATCTGGATCGTCGCCTCGTTGCGAGGGCTCGGCGGCCTCGCCTGAACGTGCAAGGGCGAGACGTCCGGCACCGGATGGGCGGGAAGCGGCGACTTCGGGTCTGACGCCGAGGTGACCGGATCGGGCTTGACCTGGGCCGGATATCATGTCATTTTTTACTGACATGTTGAGAACGACGGATTCAGATGCGGTCTGGAAGGCCCTCGCCGACGAGCGGCGCCGGGCGATCCTGGACGAGCTGGTGAAGGGCGCGATGACGACCGGCGAGGTCGTGGCGCTCTTCCCCGAGCTCTGCCGCACCGCGGTGATGCGGCATCTCGAGATCCTGGTCGCGGCCGGACTCGTGCTGCCGCGCCGCGAGGGCCGGACCCGCTGGAATCACCTCAACCCGATGCCGATCCAGCAGATCTTCGATCGCTGGGTCGAGCCCCATCTCAGGAAGAAGACCAGGGCCCTCGCCCGCCTGAAGGAGGTCGTCGCGGGCGGCGACGCTTCAGCAACGAAGACCTCGAGGAGACGACCATGAGCGCGAAGGAACAGGCGACGACGTCGCTCGTCTACGAGTTCGAGATCGAGATCGCGGCCGCACCGGAGGCGGTCTGGGACTCGCTGACCAAGGAGGCGAACGCCTGGTGGCTCGCCGACTTCCACATGGTGGGACCCGACTCGATCGTCACCCTCGACGCCCGCGCCGGTGGCCAGCTTCTGGAGCGCACCGAGAGCGGCGGCAGCCTGCTCTGGTACACGGTGGTCATGTGCGAGCCGGGCCGGTCGCTCCATCTGGTCGGCCACGTCGCCCCCGACTGGGGCGGCCCGGCGACGACCATGCTCGGCCTGAAACTCCAGGCGAAGGGCGATGCCACGGTGCTGAAGGTGCAGGACGCCCTCTTCGGTCGGGTGAGCGCGGCCACGGCCGGCTCGCTCGAAGCCGGCTGGAAACAGCTCTTCGGCGACGGCCTCAAGGCCTTCGTCGAGGGCGCGGGCTGAAGAAGAGCGCGGCGGGGAGTCCGTTCGGCCTCGGTCCTCGCCGGCGCGCCGAACGGAGCCGGGTGAGGGATGCGGCGAGGGTGGCACGTTCTTCCGCGAAACGCGGCGGAACGTGCCAGGCACCGTATGAGGGGAAAACGCGGCGGAAGGTGCCAGGCACCGTATGGGGTCAGCGGTTCTGGGGCTGGTTCTGCTGGCGCTTCGACTCGTTGACGTAGCCCTCGACCGGGCGCTGGATGAGGTTGAGGTAGCTGCGCGAGATCGTGTGGACGAAGGCCTGCTGCAGGCGATTGCCGGGGTGGCTCACCCGGAGGTAGTGCACCGGCATCTGCTGGGTGCCGGCCACGTTCGCCTTCAGGGCGCCGATCTCGAGGGCGCGCACGGTCTCGGTCTCGCCCTCGCGGAAGTGCATGGTGACCTTGGCCTCCAGCTCCTCCGGATCGGAGAGCTCGAACTCCGGCCGCAGGCCCCGCGCGACGATCTCGTTGGTGCGCATGTTGAGCATCGACGAGACCATGGCGCGCACGATCAGGTCGTCGAGCTCGAGGTCGGCCTTGTCCTCGGGCTCGATGACTCTCCAGTAGGCCTCCTTGTGCTTCGAGGGATCGCGGGCGACCGCCTCGAAGACGAACCGGAAGCGATTCCGCTCGTCGGGACTCTGCCCGCGCTCGAGGCGCTCCAGCCCTTCGATCTCGACCCGGTGGACCGCCACCTTGAGGTCGGTCACGCGCTGCTGGTCGCTGACCTCGAAGTCCCAGACGCCGGGGGCATACCAGTTGCGCGAGACCACGTCGAAGAGGACGTCGAAGTTCTTCTCCGGCGCCACGAAGACGGCATCCTCGCCCATCTTGCGCACGAAGGTGCCGCCATTGCTCTGGATGTCGCGCTTGCCGACGAGGAGCCAGCTCAGCACCTGACCCTCCGCATTCATGATCTTCAGGTGGCGCGCCTTCGCCTCGGTCACGCCGAGATCCTCGAAGAGGAAGGGCTTGTCGGTGCGGAAGTCGGCGCGATCCAGCGTGGTCAGCGCCGTCAGGGCGTCGCGGACCTTGGCCTGGATCGCGGGGTAGCCCTGCTCGTCCTCGATGCACCAGATACCGTCGCGCTGGGCGAGACGCAGGCTGCCGACGCTCGGTTCGGTGACCTCGATCCTGCGAGCCTCGTCGATGCGGACGTTCTCGAGCTTGCGAGTGACGACCTCCTCGGAGCGCGCCTTCTCCTCGCTCCAGGGGTTGTCGATCACGAACCAGACCCCGAGCTGACAGACGAGGATGATGGCGAGAATGACGTTCCTGATCATGGCTGGACCTCAGACCGAGACGGCGCCGGTCTTGAACCGGCGAAAGACGATGCGAAGGAGACCGAGCAGAAGGACGAGCCCCGGCACGAGGTAGATGTTGGTGCCGACGATCCGGGTCATCTCGGAGCTGCCCTCCTCGATCTCCTTCAGGTCGCGGGCCTTCACCTCGCGGTTGAGCAGTCGGAACATGTTCTTGGCCTCCTCGCCGTAGCAGAGGAGATCCACGAGGTTCTTGTTGAAGCGCACCGACGTGAGCCAGGGCATCATGTAATCGAAGATCTCCTGGCGCGACTTCTGGGCGATCTGCCCCATCCCGCCGATGCTCTGGCCCATCACGTCGTAGACGAAGTCGGCGTCGCCCACGACGACGATGCGACCGGATTCGGCGCGCCGGTCGGTCCGTCCCTCGATGAGCTTCTCGTTGACGTCAGTCTCCGTCCCGCTCGGATTCTTGACCTTGGGCAGCTCACGTCCCTCGAAGAAGGACCTGAACCGCCCCTCGACGAGCACCGCGAGGTTCGAACGCTGCTTCTCCGCCGGCTCGACCCACTCGTTGGGCGCCGGCGAGAAGACGTTGTCCTTGAGCGGCCTGCGCCAGCTCTTGGGTCCGCTGCGCAGCAGGACCTCGGCGACGAGGTCCTGCTCGGCCAGTCGCTCCTCGGCGATCTCGAGCGGCGAGGGCCAGATCATCAACATGTCGTCGGTCGGCGCGAGCAGCGGCCAGTCGGGGTTGCTCTGTTCGGGATCGAGCATCTTGCCGTCGGAGTCGCGCGCCGGCACGAGCGGCCAGGAGGGGTAGATCGCCTGGCTGTGAATCGGCTTGACGTAGACCTGCCCGAAGGCGTTGCGCGCGACCTCCTTCGACTGGAGGTATTGAACTTCGAAGCAGGATCGATCCTCCACCATCGCGTGCTCGACCCGCACGCCGTAGTGTTCCAGAAGCGGCAGGAGGTTGTCGAGGAAGAGCACCGTGTCGTAGGTCGGCAGATCGAAGTCCTGCAGCTGCATGTTGCCGAGCTGCGTCGTCTTGCGCTTGGCGTCGAAGTTGACCGTCCCCTGATCGACGAGGAAGAGGATCTCCCCGCCGCGCATCAGGTACTGATCGATGACGAAGAGCCCGGCCTCGGTGACGTCCTTCAGACGCGCGCAGACCACGACGTCGATCTCGTCCGGGATCATCGCGCCGCGATTGACCTCGACCGGATCGAGGATCTTCGTGTCGTGCATGCGGCCGACGAAGGCCTTCAGGTACTCGATGCCCTGGGTCTTGACCTGACCCTGCTGCGGCGCGCGCTGGTCCGGTAGCTTGACCTCGGACAGGAAGCCCACGGTCTTCCGCGGGCTGGCCGCGTTGTGGATCGCCTGGGTCGAGATGAATTCGAGCTGAGAGGCGAAGTCGCCGGGCGAGGTCAGGGTCGCCGCGAAGTCCTGGAAGAGGTTGACGATCTGCTTGCGGTCGCCGTAGCGATAGACCATCAGCAGATAGCAGTCGAGGACCTTGCGATCCTTGGCGCCCTCGACCTCCTCGAGCTTCATCGGCTGGATGCCCATGTCGGCGAGATCCTGGGCGTCGTCCTCGTGGCGGGGAGCGGTCGGATCGACGATCTCGAAGATGACCTTCCCGTCGGAGAGCTGCTCGTACTCGGAGAGCTTCTCGGCGACGATCCGCTCGACGTGATTGAAGCGCTTGGGCAGCTCAGTCGAGAAGTAGCACTTCACGCTGACCGTGCCCTCGATGCGGTCGAGGATGTCCTGGGTGTTGTCGCTGATCTCGAAGCGCTTGTCCTCGGTCAGGTCCCAGCGCTTGTCCACCGTCCGCAGGATGATGTTGGCGACGACCAGGTTGGCCGCGAGCAGCAGGCCGGTCAGAACGGCGTTGGCGAAGAGTGTTCCGCGTCTAGGCGTGTTCATCGGGTGGCCCTCCTCAGCGCAGACGTCGCGCTTCGACGACGGTGATGTTCAGGGTGACGAAGAGCAGGGTGAAGGACAGGAAGTAGAAGGCGTCGCGCAGATCGAGGACGCCGCGCTCGATGCTCTGGAAGCGAACGGCGAAGCCGACGAACTTGGTCACGGGCGACAGCCAGGCCGGCGTCGGCCCCTCGACGTAGGCCGTCCCCGCCAGCGCCAGGGGCAGGCAGACGATGAAGGCCGCGATCAGCGCGATCACCTGCTCGCGGGTGAAGGCGCTCATGAGGAGTGCGATCGCGCAGTAGGCGGCGCCCATCAGGAGCGCACCGAGGTAGCCGCCGATCACCGGCCCCATGTCGAGTCCCTCCTTGGCGGCGAGGCTGACGGCCCAGGGCACGGTGAGCGAGAGCGAAAACGTCACGAAGAGGATCGAGACCATCGCCATGAACTTGCCGATCACGACCTCCCAGGCCCTGACCGGGAGGGTCATCAGGGTCTCGATGGTCCCGCTCTTGTACTCCTCCGGCCAGAGCCGCATGCAGAGCATGGGCACGAGCAGGCCGAGCGCGATCGGGAAGACCGAGAAGTAGGAGGTCAGCGAGGCCTCGTTGGCGAGGAAGAAGTTCTCCCGGATCTGCCCCTGCGGCCCCTCGCTCCTGAGGTAGAAGAAGCGGATCGCCGTCAGCACCAGGAAGAACCAGATGAAGATGTAGGCGATCGGCGAGTTGAAGTAGCTCCGGAGCTCCTTCTTCCAGATGGCGGTCATCCGGCTCATGAACGGCTCTCCTCTGCTGCGGAGGTCCGAACCTCCTCGACCTCGTTCTCGGTGGTCAGCGTGCGGAACACGTCTTCGAGGCTCGAACGCCGGCGGGTCGCCTCGTGCAGGCGCCAGCCCTTCTTCGCGGCCAGCTCGACGATGCGGCCGGCCGCGTCGCTCTCGGCGGTGGCGATGAAGAGCCGGAGGCGCTCGCCCTTGCCGGGGACGACCCGCGCCTTGCCGGAGACGGCGGCCGCGAGCTCGTCGGCGGCCTTGGCCGGCGCCTCGATCTCGATCTCGACCCCGCGCTCGCCGTGCTCGCGCTCGAGCTCGTCGATGCCGCCGTTCGCCACGATGTCGCCGCGGTGGACGATGAGCACGCGGCTGCAGGTCGCCTCGACCTCGGAGAGGATGTGGCTCGACAGGATGACGGTGTTGCGCTGCCCGATCTCGCGGATGAGTTCGCGGATCTCGACCACCTGGTTGGGGTCGAGGCCCACCGTCGGCTCGTCGAGGATCACCAGCTTGGGATCGTGGATGATCGACTGGGCGAGACCGACTCGCTGGCGGAAGCCCTTCGACAGGGTCTTCACGCCGGCGCTTCGCTTCTCCTCCAGCGAGCACACCCCCATCACGTGATCGATCCGTTCCTTCCTCGTCGGACCGCGCAGACCGCGCATGTCGGCGATGAAGGCGAGGTACTCCGAGACGGTCATGTCGTCGTAGAGCGGCGCGTTCTCGGGCAGGTAGCCGATCCGCGATCGCACCTCGAGGCTGTCGGCGATCACGTCGAGTCCATCGACCCTCACCTCGCCTGCGCTCATGGTCATGTAGCCGACGATGATCTTCATCGTCGTCGTCTTCCCCGCCCCGTTGGGGCCGAGGAAACCCACGATCTCCCCCCGCGCCACGTCGAAGCCGATGCCTCGAACGGCGTGGAAGGAGCCGTAGTACTTGTGGAGATCTCTCACCTCGAGCATGAATTCAATCCTCGGGCTCTGCGATGACTCGGAATCCGGTATTGCGTTCGGGAGGCGCGACGGCGACGCTCTCGAGTGTGTCCACGCGAGCGGTCATCGGGCCCTTGCGCATGAAGTCGAGCATGCGCGTGATCGCCTCGGCCTTGCCGACGATCAGTGCCTGGACGCGCCCGTCGGCCAGGTTACAGACCCAGCCGGAGACGCCGACGCCCTCGGCCTCGCGCGCGACCGACCAGCGGTAGCCCACCTTCTGCACGCGCCCCGACACGAAGACGGAGCGCGCCTCGATCTTGCCTGCCTCAGTCATAGGCCAGGAGCTTCCCTTTCTGGTCGGCGCAGATCAGGAGGCCGCCGACGAGGATCGGCGCCGCGGCCGCCTCCTCGGCGAAACGGAGCTTCCAGACGGCCTCGCCCTTCAGCGGATCGATCGCATGCAGCCAGCCGGCGTCGTCGACGATGTAGACCAGCTCGGGCCCGACCGCGGGGGCGATCGCACCGGCGCCCTTCAGGGGAATCCGCCAGACCAGGATGCCCGTCACGGCGTCCCAGGCCCGCAACTCGCGCGAGATGTGTCCGATGACGAGGTTGCCGGCGCGGGCGAGTCCGTGCGAGGTGACCGAGGTCGCGGCCTGGTTCCAGCGCTCGTGACCGTCGAGCAGGTCGATGGCGACGATGCGACTCGCGGAGGTCAGCAGGTAGGCGCAGCCAAAGGCCACGAGCGGAGTGCTCGTCGACCGATAGGTGAGGTCGATGACCCGTGAGGCCTCGCCGGTCTCGATATCGACCATGTGGAGACGACGATCGTGCGCGGGGAAGATGGCGATGCCGTCGCTGAGCACCGCGCAGGTCGAACCGAGCATGTCGGCGGTCTGATAGCTGAAGAGCGGCTCGCCCGTGCGCGCGTCGAAGCCGCGGAAGGCGCCCTTGTGGTCACCGACGAGCAGCTTGCCGCGGGCCACGCGCAGCGACGAGTAGATGTCCGCCTCGAGGTCGCGCTCCCAGACCACTCGCCCGTCGCTGCGATCATAGGCACTGAGTACGCCGTACTGGGTGCAGGCGAGGACGAGATCCTCGAAGATCACCGGGGCGCTGTAGTTGTAGCGATCGTCCAGGTCCCTCGGCGCCGCGACCTCGACGAGATCGGCGCCCTCTTCGGGAAGCTCCCGGTTGTCGTTCTTCACGAACTCGGGCCGGCTTCGCCAGATCAGATTCCCGGACTCGAGTTCGATCGCGTGGAAGGAGGGGCTCCAGTCGCCGACGTAGACCACGCCGTCCCGACTGACCGGCGTCTGGGTGATCTTCGTCGCGGCCGCCCATTCCCAGCGTTTC
>JBFIHP010000132.1:0-7476 GCA_041601735.1 Planctomycetota bacterium
CGGGGGGGCCCCCGAGGGGCTCAGGAGCCGCCGCGTCGGCGGCGAAAGAACTCGGTCAGGAGGGCCTGAGCCTCCGCCCCGAGGATGCCGTGGGCGATCTCGACGTGGTGATTCAGATGCGGGTCCTGGGCCACGTTCATGACCGAGCCGCAGGCCCCGCCGCGCGGGTCCGAGGCCGCGTAGACGACCTTCCTGACCCGCCCGTTGACCAGCGCGCCCGCGCACATAGGACAGGGCTCGAGCGTGACGTAGAGCGTGGCGCCGACCAGCCGCCAGTTTTCGAGATCGGCGGCCGCCTGGGTGATCGCGATCATCTCCGCATGCGCGGTCGGATCCTTCAGGAGCTCGCGCTGATTGTGGCCCCGGCCGATCACCCGGCCGTCCTTCACGATCACGGCGCCCACGGGAACGTCACCGGCCTCGAGCGCGATCTCGGCCTCGCGCAGGGCCATGCGCATCCAGTGCTCGTGGGGATCGCCCGGCGGTCGCAGGAGATCGTCGAATTCGCTCGGGTCCATGGCGAGAGGATAGGCGCTCGAGCTCGGGGGCTCCAGCATCGAATCCCCGGTCCGGCGAAGGAAATGACGACGCAGGGGCGCCGCGCCCCATCGAGGCTATGATCGCGTCATGATCGGCCCCGAGAAGATCCTGCTCGCCATCCTGCTCGCCCTGCTCGCGACCTCGCTGGCCCTCCTCCTGTTCGCCGACATCGATCCGGAGCTGACCCGCAGGCTCGCCATCGGCGTTTGTCTTGCGCTCGCCGGCATCCTCGGCATCGGCGTGATCTTCCCGGTGCGCCGCTATCTTCGCCGCCGCGACGAGGCGGAGGGCGACGGAGGGGGCCGCTGATGCTCCGGCGGCTCCTGCTCGTCCTGCTCTCGTTGGCTGCGATCGCCCCGGCCCAGGACGAGCGTCCCGTCCTCGGTCGCCTCAGCCTCCGCTCGCCGCGGCCCGGAGCCGCGCCCGAGGGCTCGGGCGAATGGCTCCGCAGCGGACTCCCGCTGCTGCCTCGGGTCGAGATCACGAGCCTCGAGGGCCTGCGCCTCGAGAACGCGGCGGGGGAGCCCCTGGTCGCGCGGCTGCGTGTGCTCACGCGGCGGGGCGGCGCGAGCGACGACCTGCACGCCCCGATCGACTGGATCGAGGTTACCTTCGCTCCCCGCCGGGGAGACGGCTCCGAGTTCGTCATCCGACGCGGCGAGTCGCCGCCGGGAGGCCTGGTCATCGGCGAGCGAGAGGGCCGCGTCCGCATCGATTCCGGCGAGCTCAGCCTCCACCTCGATCCGCAATCGCCGGCGCTCCTGACCGCGCTCAGAGCCGGCTCCCGGGATCTGCTCTCGGCCCCGGCGCTCCGCCCGCTGATGCGCGACGAGGGGGGCGATGTCGTCGAGCCCGGTCCCTGGAAGATCGTCGTCGAGGCGGCCGATGCCGGCGCGATCGACATCCTGGCCTCTTGCCGGCTGGGCGACCTCGACTTCGAGCTGCGGTTGCAGCTGCTCGCCGGCTGCGACGAGATCGTCATCGACCAGCGGCTGGTGAATCGCGGCCCCTACGGCCACATGGCCACGCGGAGCGAGCACCGCTACTTCCGGAGTCTCGATCTCTCGCTTCCGGTCCCGGCCGCCGCGGTCGCGCTGGCCGACCGTCTCGGTACCATTGCGCTGCCCTCGTCCTGGGCGCTCCTGCAGCAACACGAGACGCCCTATGAGAAGGGCCGGCCCGCCGAGACCTTCCCGGCCCAGATCTGGGTGGACGGCGAGCTGCGGAGCCGGATGGAGCGCGCCGAGGGCGAGGTCGCGGTCGGAGCCTCGGGCCTCGCGATCGCGTATCGCGTCGATGACTTCTGGGAGAACGCACCGGGCTCGCTCTTCCTCGATCAGGGCGAACTCCACTGGGGGCTCTTCCCCTTCGGCGGCAGCGGCCCGCACTTTCGTGGGCGCTACGGACGACCGCCGAGCGAGGGCGAGATCGACGAACGCAGCCTGAAGGCCTATCGCTTCGAAGGCGCACGGGCCAAGAGCAGGCGGATCGTCCTCGGCTTCGGCCGGGAGAGCGCGGGCGCCGTGCTCGCGCGTCAAGGCGAACGGTCCGGGCGGCAGCTGCACGCGGCCCCGCCGCCCGAGGATCTGGCGGGCCGCCGCATTCTCGGCTATCGCCTCCTCCCGCGCGGTTCGGTACCCGGAGCCGCGGCCGTACGCTTCGAACGCTTCTCCGACGTGCTCGTCAGCGACGCCGCCGCCGACCAACAGGACGCGCTCGGCAGGATCGGGCTACCGGGCTTCATCGAGCGCGGCGGCACCTACGGCAATCGCGTGTTCCGCGGCTGGTTCAACCACGGCGACATCGCCTGGGGTTCGGGCTACGCCTCCCTGCACTACGATCTGCCCTTCTCGATGCTCTTCCAGTACCTGCGATCCGGCGATGCCCGCTTCTTCTCGATCGGCGAGGACATGGCGCGTCACCGACGCGACATCGATCAGGACCACGACACGAGCTCGGGCTTCAAGCTCGCGGGCGGCCAGTTCTACGAGAAGGGCTACTGGCACGGGAACTACTACCACCCCTCGATCTCGCACACCTGGTTGCGGGGACCGCTCCTGCACTGGCTTCTCAGCGGTGATCGCTGGTCGCTCGAAGCGGCCCTCTTGAATCGCGACTTCCTGCGGCGCGCCGGACTCGGCGACTGGAACGGCGACTGGGGCGCGCGCATTCCCGGCTGGGGAGCCGATCAGCTCCTCGCGCTCTGGAGCGCTCTCGGCGACCCGGCCGATCGGGACGCGGCCGAGGCGGCGCTGGCGGCCTACGAGAAGATCGAGAGCGAACGTGACGGCGGCCGGGGCTTCGTCATCAACCGACGGATGAGGACCCCCTCCTGCAAGCCCTGGATGATCGCGATCCTCGGCTGCGCGGCCGCCCAGCACGGCCTGCTGACGGGCTCCGATCGCTTCCGGCCCCTCGCGTCGCGCGTTGCCGGCTTCCTCCGGGACGCGGCTCTCGAGGACCCGACGGCGGAGTTCCCGCGCGTGATACGCAACTGGAGCCCCGAGGGCGGGGACCAGGCCGAGCATCATCTGGCCTGGGGGCCGGCCGCCTTCTTCGCCCTCCGGGCCGAGCTGGAGGATTCGACGGCCGATCGCGCCCTCGCCCGCCGTCTGGCGGCCTCGGCCGTGCTCCGGCACGCCGAGAGATCCGGCGCGCCGGTGGCCTTCCGGATGCTGGCCTACCCGAACTCCGAATCGAAGATCCACTCCGGCATCCAGATCTGGGGCCTCCTGGCACTGCCCGCCTTCGACGAAAACTGAGTCCCCGGAGCCGATGCCCCCTTGACAGGAATGAACCGCTATTTAGAGTGCAGCCTCACCCCTGCCGACGGTCTGGGAGAAGGCGATGACGGACAGGACCGAGAAATCGATGAACGAGCCGAGGTCGGCCGGCCGGCGGCGACCCGGCCCCGACCTCCGAAGCCACGATCTCCGCGGCGCCTCGATGCTGGGCGCTGCCCTCGAGGGAGCCGATCTCCGGGGCGCGGATCTGCGCGGGGCCGATCTCAGGGGGGCGGACCTCTTCGGCGCCAGACTCGAGGGCGCGGATCTGCGGGCCGCGCGGCTCGACATGGGGCGCCTGATCGAGATCCGGATTCCCCGCGCTCTGGAACTGGAGCTGGTCAACCAGATCCGGGCCTTCGACTTCAGCCTGGTGATGACCCGCTTCGTCGGACCGAATCGTCGTTCCGAGGAACTCCCCTGCCCCTACCGCGACGCCGCCCTCGCGCCGCTCCTCTACGAATGGGGTTCGCGCACCTGGAACGGCGGCCGGGGCTGGAATCCGCCGGAGCGGATCTGGACCCTCGAGGAGATCATCGCTTCGGTCCTCGACGCGCTCGGCGCGCGCCACGACCTCGAGAGGCCCTGGCGAACGGAGGTCAGGCCAGCGCGCTCAGGAGCTTCTTGCTGATCGTCGTCACCGGCCAGAGATCGAGGTCGGCGGCGGCGAGCCAGTGTCGCTCGCATCGGGATCGATCGCGCAGGAGCTTCACCTCGTGCAGGCGGCAATCGAGACGATGGTGCGTGATCCCGTGGCGACAGCGCGCGAGTTCGCCACCGACCTCGACGTCGAGGCCCCGCTCGTCACGCAACATGCGTTCGAGTTCGACCGCGCCGTCGGCTCCGGGATCGCACCAGACCTCGGGCAGTTGCAGGAAGCCCGGCATCCTGCTCTCGGAATCGGCACGGCGCTCGAAGAGCATCTTGCCCTCGCGACGCAAGAGCGCGACGCGGACGCTCCGGTCGAGCGACGCGCGCCGCGGCGCCGCCTCCGGGAAATCGCTCTGACGACCGGCGGCGCGCGCGAGGCAGGGCTCGGCGAGCGGACAGTCCTCGCAGAGTGGCGCGCGAGGCAGGCAGACGCGAGCGCCGAGGTCGAAGAGGGCCTGATTGAAGTCCGCGGCCCGGCCCTCCGGCATCATCTCCAGCACGAGCGCGCCCAGAGCGCGCTTGCGGGCCGGCGTCTCGTGGCTGCCCGGTATCGCCTCGAGGCGGGTCACCACGCGGACGACGTTGCCGTCGACCGCGGCTTCGGGCAACCCGAACGCGATGCTCAGGATCGCACCGGCCGTGTACTCGCCGATCCCGGGCAGCGCCTCCAGGGCCTTGCGATCGCGCGGCAGCTCGCCACCTCGCTCGCGGAGCATCTGCTCCGCGGCCTTCTTCATGGCGCGGAAGCGTCGGTAGTAGCCCAGGCCCTGGAGTTCGGCGAGGACGTCCTCCTCGCGGGCCTCGGCCAAGCTCGGGAGGTCGGGGAAGACCTCGAGGAAACGCTCGAACCGCGGCGCGACGGCTCCGACGGTGGTCTGCTGGAGCATGATCTCCGAGACCCAGGTCGCGTAGGGATCGTCGAGCCGGCGCCAGGGCAGATCGCGGCCCCTTGCCTCGTACCAGACCAGGAGGAGACGACCGATCTCCGCGCGACGATCGCCCAAGGATCAGTTCGACGAGCCGGTGCCGTCGGGACGAACGACCCCGCGCGAGTTCGGGTGGAAGAGCTCGGTCTCGGGGTCGAAGAGGCCGCGGAGGTACTCGCCCCCGGGCGGTTGCCGATCGGCTTCGATGACGCGACGGTCGCGGATCATGAGGAGGACCTCCCGGCAACGTCCGGGCACCGGCGGCGGGACGATCTCACCCTGGAGGTCGTCGGTCGAGCGGAAGTGATAGCCGATGATGACGCCGGGGAGGATGAGGTCGCCCGGCTCGGGCGTCTCGATCGCGCCGTGGATCTGCAGGGTGCGGGCGTTCAGCCAACCCCTCGTGGCCAGGGCTTCGGTCCGCGGCTCGCCGAGCGGCCGCAGTCCGGAGTAGTAGCCCTCCCGGGTCGTCTCCTGCGACGAACAGGCGGCGACGAGGACGAGGACGGCGAGGGCTGGGATTCTCATGGCTGCTCCTGTTCGAACCAGGGTCTGTTCTAAGGGCTGGGAGGGACCGGGCGCAAGCCGTGCCCGCCGAAGGGCGAGCCGGGCGAGTTGCGATTCAGAGCCGGAGCGGCAGGGAGACGACGAAGCGCGCGCCGCCGCTCGGACTCTCGCCCAGGGTGACGGACCCGCCCTGCAGGGCGGCGAGCGCCCTGGTGATGGTGAGACCGAGCCCGGAACCGCCGGAGTGAGGGTCCTGGCCCCGCGCGCGGTGATGGAAGTGCTCGAAGACCCGTTCCCGCTCCTCGGCCGGAATGCCCGGTCCGGAATCGGAGACGACGAAATGGATCTCGCCGCGCGTGACCCGGACGAGCACGCGCACGATGCCCGCCGGCGGCGAGAACTTGACCGCGTTGTCGAGCAGGTTGATCAGCATCTGCGCGAGGCGTTCGCCATCGACCTCGACCATCTCCCCCGGCCCTTCGTCGACCTCGAACCGGATGCCCTTCTCGAGAGCGCGAAGCCGCAGGGTCTGCACCGCCTGGTCGATGATCGAGGCCGGCGAGACGGGCCGTCGATTCACCATCATCCTCCCCGCCTCGATGCGCGAGAGATCGAGGATGTCCTCGACGAGCTTGATCATCCGCGCGGTGTTCCGTTTGAGCAGGCCCACCAGCATCAGGTCGTCGGCGGCGAGGTCAGGACGATCTCCTCCGAGCATGTCCAGAGCGCCCTTCATCGCCGCGAGGGGCGACTTGAGCTCATGGGCCGCGACGCCGATCAGCTCGTCCTTGACCAGTCCCTCGCGCTCGAGCCGGATGTTGGCATCGCGGAAGGCCTTGTTGATGTTGCGCAAGGTCGCGTTCACCCGCTGCAGCTCGCGCTGCTTGTCGGCGATCTCGCCGTGCAGGACCAGGGTGCTCCGGACCCGATCGACGCGACGGGTGAGCTCCTCCCAGGCCGCCCGGACCCGTTGCGGGTCGAGCGGCCCCTCGAGGATCATCGCGCGCCCCGATTCGAGTTCGACGCGCCCCTCCTCGGCCTCGAGGTCGAAGGCGAGGAAGGTCGTATCCGGCTGCGTGCGGCGCATGCGGGCGAAGAGGGACGAGGCCGAGCCCGGGCCGTCCAACCGCTCGGCCAGCACGCAGGCGTCGAAGGCGAACTGCCTCAGCGCGGCGCCCATCGCGGCCGCCTCTCTCGCCTCGATGACGACCAGATCGTCACGGAGACGAACGAAACTCAGGGCCTCGAGGATCTCCTCGTCGGCGCCGGCGAGGAGGACGAGCTGAGGCAGGACCGCGCCGGGAGGACCGTAGCCGGGTCCGCCGCGCTGTTCGATGGCGCCGAGCAGGAGCGAGGCCGACAGCGGACGCCGAACGACCACATCGACCCCGGCCTCGTAGGCACGGCGTTCGAGCTGCTCCTGACCGGCCGGCACGAGTACGACGCGGGGAAGGCGATCGGGATCACGTTGGATGAGGAACTCGGAGAGTTCGGCAGCGGCGTCGTGGGGGCTGGCGGAGAGATTCCAGAGGGCGATGTCGGCGGAGCGATCGCTTCCTGCGGGGATGACGACCAGGTCGAGCGCCCGCAGCAGGGGCGCGATGACGGGGGGGTCGGTCCGACCTTCGTGCAGCCTCACCTTCATCGTCGCGGGGCTCCACGGCCGGTCGCCGGCCGATCAGGCCTCGAGGGTCAAGAGATGCGCCTGGGCCTGGCCCTTGACGCGACGGGCGAACTCACCGATGTCCAGGGGCGAGGACAGGCATTCCTCGAAGCCCTGCTGGCGCGCGCGGTCCTCCGAAGCGGAGACGGCGACGAGCCGCGGTCGCCGGGAATCCGGAATCGCCCGGAGCCGGCCGAGGGCGGAATCGACCTCATCGGCCTCCATGCGGCAGTCGATGACGACGACGTCGGCACGGAATGCTCCGGACTCGACCTGCTCGACCCGGTCGAGACGATCACTCGCCACGACCCGCATCTCGTTGCAGGCGACGAGATCGGTCATGAGTCGCCGATGAAATTCGTTCCGGGCCAGAATCAAGACCTGGGGCATCTGCATGCTGCGTCCC
>JBFIHP010000133.1:0-7415 GCA_041601735.1 Planctomycetota bacterium
CCAGGGCCTCGAGAGTCTCGGGGTAGGCCTTCTTCTTCCAGTGCTCGACCAGGCTGCGGTCGTTGTCGTCGCGCTTCGAGATGCCCTTCTTGTCGAAGTACTCGAGTAGCGGGATCACGTACTTGCGGGTGGCGCCGATGAGGTCCTTGAACTCGCTCGAGGGCATGGGACCGCCCTCCAGGATGCGATGGACGAGCAGACGCTCGGACTCCTTGACCGCATCGATGTGGACGCAGAGGTCGGGGGTGAGCTGCACCAGGGTGCCCATCTGGCAGAGCCAGGTCATGAGTCCCTTCAGCTTCTTCTGGGGTCGGTCGAGCTCCTTCTGCATCTCCGAGAGGATCGGCGCCTTCCACCACTCCCGTGAATGCATCTCCTCGATGGCCTTCACCAGACGCATGTCGTCCTTCGAGAGTCCGCCGGTGAAGCCGGTATGCCGGACCTGACCGCCGGAGAGCCGCTCGAACTTGCCGCGCTGCACCAGCTCGGCGACGACGTTCTCGACCACCCGGATGTCGAGCTTCGTCGCCTTCACGATCTGCGAGTTCTGGAAGCCCGCGATCAGGCCCTCGGTCTCGTGCAGGGCGAGGACGCTCCTGTCGATCTGCTTCAGGGCCTCCTTGAACATGTCGCGGTGCATGAAGGACTTGTTCTTCTCGACCTCGAGGACGAGCCCCTTGGTGACGAGCTGGCCCACGAGATCGCGGACCTCGTTCGGTTCGAGTTTCATCGCCAGCGCGATGCCGTCGAGGGTCGAGGCCCGCTTGCCGGCGCTGCGGATCACGTACTCGAGGTAGCCCAGGCGGTCGTCGAGGTGCACCTCCTTCTGGGCGATGTTCTCGTTCAGCCAGTCGCGGAAGCGTTTGAAGCGCCAGCGGGTCTCGCCGAGGACCTTGCCGCCGCCGAGGGTGACGAGGGGGCTCGCCAGGCGGATCACGAAGGGATCGCCGGCGGCGCAGACCACCGGCTCCTCGAGGCGGATCTGCACGAGGCCCGAGTCGCCGGGGAGGATCACCTTCTTGTCGAGCAGGACGACCCGACCGCCGACGTCGGCCGTGCCGAGGTGGAAGCGCACGGCGAGGTCGTTGCGCATCGGCTGCTCGTGGTGATCGAGATAATGGAGTCGCGCCTCGAGCATGTCGGCGGCCGTGAAGAAGCCGCGCGCGGCGATGACGTCGCCGCGTTCGATGTCCTTGCTCTTCACGTCGGCGATGTTGATCGCGCTGCGATGCCCGGCGTGCGCCTCGGTCGCCGGCTGATGGTGGACCTGGAGACCGCGTACGCGGGTGGGGATGCCGGCCGGCAGGATCTCGAGCTCGTCGCCCGGCCTGATGCGCCCGCTGACCGGGACTCCGGTCACGACGGTGCCGTGTCCCTTGACCGAGAAGACCCGCTGCACCGGCATGCGGAAGACGCCCTCCGCGTCACGGCCGGGCAGGCCGTCGAGCAGCTCGCGCAGCTCCTCGGCCAGCTCGGGGATGCCCTGCCGGGTGGTGTTCGAGACCTGGCGGATCGGCGCGCTCTCGAGGAAGGTGCCCGCCAGGAACTCGCGGATCTCCTCCTCGACCAGTTCGAGCAGTTCCTCGTCCACGGCGTCGATCTTGGTGATCACGGTCATGCCGCGCTCGACGCCGAGGAGACGCAGGATCTGGAGGTGCTCGCGGGTCTGCGGCATCACCCCGTCGTCGGCGGCGATGACCAGGATCACGAAATCGATCCCGCTCGCCCCCGCCACCATGTTGCGGATGAACTTCTCGTGGCCGGGGACGTCGATGATGCCGGCGTGGACCGTGGCCGATACCGGGAACTCGGCGTAGCCGATGTCGATGGTCATGCCCCGTTCCTGCTCCTCCTTGAGGCGGCTCGGATGGGTGCCGGTCAGGGCCTCGACGAGGGAGGACTTGCCGTGATCGATGTGTCCCGCCGTCCCGACGACCAGGCTGACGACCGGACTCTTCTCGCTTATCTCGCTCATTCACGCGTCCTCGACCCGGGGAGCGGGGATTCTACCAGAACCGGGCCTCCACGCACGGCTCGCGCCACTGGTCCGCCGGCACCCATCGGTTAGACTTCGACGTGCCTTCGCGCCGCCACCCGGGGCCGGCTCGCGACGGCCCGAAACGGAGTGCCCATGACCGGCCAGAACGACAGCGCGATCTCGCGCGGCATGAAGCAGGCGATGGAATCGGCATCCTGGATCCGCCAGATGTTCGAGGAGGGCAACCGGCTCCGACGCGAGGTGGGCCCCGAGAACGTCTTCGACTTCACCCTCGGCAATCCCAGCGTCCCGCCGCCGCCGGAGTTCACCGAGGCCCTGCGCGAGGCCGCCCTCAACTCGACCGCCGCCGACCACCGCTACATGACGAACGTGGGGCGCGAGGACACCCGCGCCTACATCGCCGGGCGCCAGCACGAGGCCCACGGCGACAACATCGAGGCGCGCCACGTGGTGATGAGCTGCGGCGCCGCCGGTGGTCTCAACGTCATGATGAAGAGCGTGCTCGACCGCGACGACGAGGTCGTGGTCCTGACCCCCTACTTCCCCGAGTATCTCTTCTACATCGCGAACCACGGCGGCAGGACCGTGACCGTCGCCACCGATTCCGAGTTCCAGCCGGATCTCGAGGCGATCGCCGCGGCGCTCACGGAGCGCACCCGGATCGTGCTCATCAACACTCCCAACAACCCCTCCGGCGCGGTCTACGACTGCGCTCGGGTCGCGGCGATCGGCCGACTGGTCGAGGAGCATGCCGAGAGGATCGGACGCCCCGTCTACCTGGTGATGGACGAGCCCTATCGCCGCATCCGTTACTGCGAGGAGCCGCACGCCTCGGTGATCCGCTGCTGCCGCTACGGCGTGGTGATCACCAGCTTCTCGAAGGAGCTCGGTCTCGCCGGCGAGCGCATCGGCTACGTGGTCGTCAATCCCGAGATGCCGGGCAGCGACTCGCTCCTCGCCGCCCTCTCGGTCGCCACGCGCATCCTCGGCTTCGTCAACGCACCGGCCTTCATGCAGCGGGTGATCAGCCTCTGCGGCGACGCCTCGGTCGATATCAGCGAGTACCGGAAGCACCGCGACATGCTCTACTCGGCGCTCCGCGAGCAGGGTTACCGGATGCCCGAGCCGCGCGGCGCCTTCTTCATGTTCCCCGAGGTGCCCGGCGGCGACGACGTCGCCTTCTGCCGCATCCTGCGCGAGTCCAACGTGCTGGTCGTGCCCGGCCGCGGCTTCGGAACCCCGGGGCACGTCCGGATCAGCTACGCCGTTCCGACGAGCACGATCGAGCGCGCCATCCCCCTGTTCGCGAAGGCCCTCGAACGGGCCCGCTGATCATGGCGACCAGCCCGCTCGCCCTGCTCTTCGACGCCGACGACACCCTCTGGGAGAACGCCGTCTTCTTCGAGGAGGCGCTCCATGCCTTCTGCCGGCTGATGACGACCTCCGGAATCGACGAAGATCGCGCGCGCGCGGTCTTCGCCGATCTCGAGGGCCGGGGCTTTCGCCGCCGCTGGTACGGCGGCCGGAGGCTGGAGATCAACCTCCGGGCCGCCGCGCGCCGGCTCCTCGGGCCGCCTCGAGCCCTCGAACTGGACGGCGAGTTGCGGCGGATCGGCCGCTCGGTCGCCGGGCACGAGATCCGCGTCTTCGACGCCGTGCCCGAGGTGCTCGATCGCCTGGCCCGGCACCATCGGCTCTTTCTCGTCACGATGGGCGAGAGCCGGGAACAGGCCGGGAAGATCGAACGCAGCGGCCTGGCCGCCCGTTTCGAGGCGATCCACATCCTCCACGACAAGACCCGCTCGGCCTACGAGGAGATCGTCAGACGGCACCGTCTGCATCGGCGATCGACCTGGATGATCGGGAACAGCCTCGCCAAGGACGTGAAGCCCGCGCGAGCGGCGGGGCTGAAGACGGTTCATCTGGCCAACGGCCAGGACTTCGGCTTCGGACTGCCGGACGGCGACATCCGTGCCGACCTCGTGGTCCGGAGCTTCGTCGAGCTGGCACGGTCCTTCGGCGCCGGCCTCAGACCATGAACATGGTGATGTAGGCCGCGAGCCGCGTGACCAGGAAGATGGTCGCCGTGCGCTTGTGCGCGATGATCCGGGCCCGATCGCCGGCCATGATCCGGCGACCGCTCACGATCTGCACGACGTAGAAGACGACCGAGATCGTGGCGAAGACCGCGTGGATGACCTTCATCGGCCCGGGGTCCGTCATGACGCCCGTGACCGGATCGGTCTCGCCGCGCAGGAGCGGACCGAACTCGACGATGACGAGGCCCACCATGTCGCAGGCGAAGGCCGCGAGCATGAGGGGGACATGCTTTCTCTGTTGCCGGGCGGTGATCAGCCCGGCGACGATCAGGAGCATCGCGAGCGTCGCGAGGACGTAGGCGATCGTGGTCATGGCCTCTTCTCTATCCCTCGAATCGATGTGGAGAGGTTATAGCCTCCCGATCGCACCCTCGCGACCCCGACGCCGCAATTCCTTTTGCATGACCAGCCAGTAGACGAACCCGACGAGGAGGGTCGGCCAGGCCGCCCATGCGATCGCCTCGGGTCGAGGTGCGTCGCCGTGGGCCAGGAAGCCCCCGGTCACGACGCCGGCAGCGAAACCGAGGATGAGGACGACGAGAAGGAAGAAGGGCCGCCGATCGACCTCGTCGCCGCGCAGCAGCCGGCCGAGGTGGATACCGAGATCGGTCATGAGTCCGGTGGTGTGCGTCGTCCGCACCACCAGGCCTCGATAGCTCGAGGCCATCGCGTTCTGGAGACCGCAGGCGAAGGCCGCCACCGGAAGCGCCGTCACCGCGCCCCGCCCCGCGAGCGCCGAGGCCGCCAGCAGCAGGCCGGCTTCGACCATCAGGGCGACGCCGTAGCGGCGGCCGCTGCGGATCTCGCGACCGCCGACGATCAGACCCGAGAGGACGGCGCCGCCGAAGAAGCCGCCGATCACGCCGAGGGCCACCACCAGATCGCCCTCGTCACCGACCACGAGATCGAGCCCGGCGCGGGTGAGCGCTCCGGTCGTGTGGCTCACCGGCACGTGGAAGAGCGCCAACATGCAGGCGTTGACGTAGCCCGCCAGCGCCGCGAGAGCGGCTCCGCCCAGAAGAACCCAGGGTCCTGCCGGCAGCTTCACGAGGGGCGGAATCCTGCGCGACGACATCGTCAGCTCCGCGTCGTCCAGGGCGCGAAGACGAAGACGGCGCCCAGCATGATGAGGACGAAGCCCACCAGGGTGTTCCAGCGCGGCGCCTCGTCGAGGTAGATCCAGGCGAAGCCGATGAAGACGACGAGGGTGATGACCTCCTGGATCGTCTTCAGCTCGGCGCCGGTGAATCCGAAGCGATGGCCGCTTCGGTTGGCCGGAACCTGGAGGCAGTACTCGAAGAAGGCGATGCCCCAGCTCGCGAGGATGACCATGGCCAGCGGCGCCTTCGGGTAGCGCAGGTGACCGTACCAGGCGAGCGTCATGAACACGTTCGAGGCGACGAGGAGGGCGATGCAGGTCCACATGGGCGTCTCTCCGGTGACACCGCGGCATCCTGCCAGAGGATCCGGGGACCGCAAGACCACGACCTTCGTCCCGGCGGCAGAATACCGAGGCGAGATGCGTCGCGGCCATCTATAGTGGTGTCGCGCTCCGGGTTCGCCGACGCTGCGGCCGCGACCCGGACGTCGGAGGAGCCCCATCGATGCCCGGGAAGACCGCGAGTTTCAGAGTCCTCATCGTCGACGACCACAAGCTGATGTACGACTGTTTGAAGCCCTCGCTCGAGAGCCGGATCGAGGGCCTCGAGGTGGTCGGCTGGGCGGACGACGGCACCGAGGCGCTCGAGGCGGCCAAGCGATTCGAGCCCGACCTGGTGATCATGGACATCGACCTACCCGGGATGAGTTCCTTCGACGCGGCCCGCGAGATCCTGGCGCGGCGCCCGGCGACACTGGTCATGTTCCTGTCCGCGCACCAACACGACGAGTACATCGAGGAGGCCCTCAAGGTGGGCGCCCGGGGCTACGGCCTCAAGAACGACGAGCTGGCCGCCATCGTCGATGGCGTCCGCCGCGTCCTGGCCGGCGAGCTCTACTACGCTCCGGGCATCATGGATCGGATCACGGTTGGCGAGAACGACACCCTCAGTCTCGACCGCCCCCCGACGACCCGGCTCCAGACCCTGACCGATCGGGAACGGCAGATCCTGGTGATGCTGGCCCAGGGCGAGAGCGTCAAGCGCATCGCCACGGCCCTCAAGATCGCCTACAAGACCGTGGACAAGCACAAGGTCTCCCTGATGAAGAAGCTGGACATCCACGACCGCGTGGAGCTCTGCCGCTTCGCCGTTCGCGAGAGGATCATCGAGCCCTGAAGGGCCCCGCCGGGCCGGTCCTCTCCCGTTCCTCCCTTTTCCCTCAATGTCCGGGGCGCCCGGTCCGATAGTGGTGATGAGGGAATGTTCATGCATGGATCACAGCAGAGCAACGAGGAACGGCTGGCGCTCGATCTGAGCCGGCGCAAGCACTTCCGTCTCGATTGCTCGATCGACGCCCATTTCCGCACCCGGAGCGGAGGCGAGACGATCGAGGGCGACGTGAAGCTGCGCAACATCGGCCTGGGCGGCGCCCGGATCGACTGCGATGTCGAACTGCCCATGCCCTGCGAGCTCGTCCTCGAGCTGCCGGAACTCCCCGAAGCCCCCGTCACGGGGTCGCTCTGGCTCGATTGCCGGGTGGCCTGGACCGTGGCCGACCGCGGCAAGGGCCCCTTCCCCACCGGCCTGCAGATCGTCGAACTCGACGAGGCCCGCAAGAAACAGCTCTTCAGCTACATCGCCGCGCTCATGCGTTGACGACCTCGACCTCCGGTGACACCCTGTTCCGGAGGTCCCATGTCCCGATCCATCCCGCTCTTCGAACGCTGGCGTCGCTTCCAGCCCGACTGGATTCGCGTCCTGGTCGGCCTGAACGTCGCGATCTTCGCCCTCGGCCTGATCGTCTCCCAGCTCCTTCCGGGCCGGCCCGGCGGTCCCTTCGACCCCTCTTACGAGGCCCTCTTCTTCCTCGGCGGGCTCCAGCCCGCCAAGATCCTGGAGGGCGAGGTCTGGCGGTTGCTCACGGCGACGGTGCTCCACGTCAACCTGCTCCACCTCCTGGTGAACATGCTCGCGCTCTGGAACCTCGGGCCGATGGCCCGCCACCTTCTCGGCGCGCATTCCTTCATCAACCTCTACGTCGCCGGCGGTCTCGCGGCGAGCCTCGTCAGCGCGCTCCGGCAGACGCTCCCCGTCGTCCTCGGCGGCGGGCCCTGGCAGGAGAACCTGACGCTCTACGCCCTGCCGGGCGGAGTCGGCGCGTCGGGCGCCCTCTTCGCGGTCTTCGGCTTCGTCTTCCTGGTCGCCCGCAAGACCCCC
>JBFIHP010000134.1:0-7410 GCA_041601735.1 Planctomycetota bacterium
CTCCTGCGGCGTATACTGCTTGTCGCCTACTTTGACGCGGGCCAGGCCGTTCTCTCCGCTGACCACCTCGTACGGGACCGTCTTCATCTCTTCGGTGACTTCGCCGTACTTACGCCCCATGAAGCGCTTGATCGAGAAGATCGTGTTCGTGGGGTTGGTGATGGCCTGGCGTTTGGCCGGCGCCCCGACGAGGCGTTCGCCGTCGGCCTTGTAGGCGACGACCGAAGGGGTCGTCCGGTTACCGACCTCGTTGGTGATGACGATGGGTTCGCCGGCCTCCACGACCGCGACCACCGAGTTCGTCGTTCCGAGATCGATGCCAATGATCTTCGCCATGTCAGCCTCCTGTTCGTTCTCGCCCCTTTCCGGGGCCTTCCGCCCCGCACGGGCGAGGCGGGGATCGATCTCCCTTCCGCAAAGTCGATGCCAAGGGGGCCTCGGGGCGGAAACGAGCTAAGTCGTCGCTCTCCAACGTCTTGTGTTCGCCGGTCGGGGTCGGCGCCGACTGTCTTTTTGACAGAAGACGCCGCCGCCTCGCTGCCTCCTGTCAATCTGACAGACCGCCGGGGAGCGGTGCCCGGCTCAGCTGAGGTCGTATTCCTTCAGCTTGCGGTACAGGGTGCGCTCCGAGATGCCGAGCGCGGCCGCCACCTTGGCGCGGTTGCCCTCGAACTTCTCGAGGTACTGGCGGATCATGTAGTCCTCGATCTTCGAGAGCGAGAGACCGTCGAAGGCCTCGAGGGGCAGGAGGGCCGTACTCGGCTGGCCCTCCGCCTTCAGGTCGTCCGGGATGTCCGCCTTGCCGAGGACGTCGCCCGAGGACAGGACGACCATGGTCTCGATGACGTTCTTGAGCTGCCTCACGTTGCCGGGCCAGTCGAAGCTCTTCAGCTCCTGCAGGGCCTCGGGATCGAGGCCGCGGATGTCGCGCCCGAAGGCCTCGTTGGCGTCGGCGATGAAGCGCGCGGCCAGCTCGGGAATGTCCTCGCGGCGGTCGCGGAGGTCGGGCATCTGGATGTGCACGACCTTCAGCCGGTAGTAGAGATCCTCGCGGAAGTTGCCCGACTTCACCTCGTCCTCGAGATTGCGGTTGGTTGCAGCGATGATCCGGACATCCACCGGGCGCGGCTCGTTGGCGCCGACCCGGACGACCTCGCGCTCCTGGATGACCCGCAGGAGCTTGACCTGGAGGCCCAGGGGCATGTCGCCGATCTCGTCGAGGAAGATCGTGCCCTTGTCGGCGTACTCGAACCGGCCCTCGCGACTCGCGACCGCGCCGGTGAATGCGCCGCGGACGTGCCCGAAGAGCTCGCTCTCGAGGATCGCCTCCGACATCGCGCCGCAGTTCAAGGCGACGAAGGGATGGCCGCGGCGCGGCGAGAGGCGATGGATCGCCCGGGCGACGAGTTCCTTGCCGGTGCCGTTGGCGCCGGTGATGAGGACCGTCGCAGGAGTCGGTGCGACCTTGCGGATCGTGGTGAAGACGCGCTCCATCAGCGCGGAGCTGCCGATGAACTCCTCGAAGACCCCGTCCTTGCCGCGACCGGTCTCGTCGGGCCTGGGCTCCGGCGGCTGCGTCTCGCCCGAACGGCGCCGGTCGATCTGCCGGCAGACCTCCTTCACCGTCTCGCGCACCTCGTCCACCTTGAGGGGCTTGGTCAGGTAGTTGGCCGCGCCGCGCTTGATGGCCTCGACGGCCTGTTCGACGCTGCCGTGGCCCGAGATCAGGAGGACCTCCGTCTCGGGCGAGCCGCTCTTCACCTCGGCGAGGACGTCGAGTCCGGAGATCGGCGACATCTTGAGATCGGTGATGACGATGTCGAAGGGCTGCGCCTCGAGGGTGAGGAGTCCGGTCTTGCCGGAGGTCGCGGTCGTGACCTGATAGCCGACGCGCTCGAGGATCTCGGCGAGAGCCTCGGCGTGGTTGGCCTCGTCGTCGATGACGAGGATCTTCACCTCGGCCGGGATCAAGAGTCGCCTCCGGCAAGGACCGGCAAGCGCAGGATGAAGCGGGTGCCGAAGCCGCGGGCGCTCTCGCAGTCCACGCTACCGCCGTGCCGCTCGATGATCCGGCGGACCATCGGCAGGCCCAGTCCCGTTCCGTAGGCCTTGGTCGAGAAGTAGACGCCGAAGGCGTGGGCGAGCGTCGCCTCGTCCATACCGATGCCGGTGTCGATGAGTTCGATCCGGATCTCTCTGCCGTCCAGTGCCGTCTGGACCGTCAGCGAGCCGCCCTTCTCCGCCATCGCCTCCATCGCGTTCTTCACCAGGTTGATGATGACCTGGCGGATGAGGTTCTCATCGACCTCGACCAGGCCGATGCGGTGGTCCACCTGGATCGCGACGTCGATCTTCTTGCGGGACAGCTCCTTCTCCATGAAGGAGAGCACGTCCTCGATGAGGCGATTCAGGTCGCAGGGCTTGCGATCGAGGGGTGACGGCGAGGTCAGGCGCAGGAAGTCGGCGAGCATCCGTTCCAGGCGCTTCGACTCCTGCAGCATGACATCGATCTTGCGGATGCTGCGGCCGGCGAGGGGCCCGCTCTGCTCGCTCCAGTCCTCGCGCAGGAGCTGGAGGTTGATGTTCAAGGTGGAGAGCGGGTTCTTGAGCTCGTGAGCGAGGCCGCCGACCAGCGCGCTCCAGGTGCCGACCCTGTCCTCGCCTCTGTCGTCCGTCATGACGTCCTGCGCTCCCTTCACGCCTCGGGATCGGCCCGAGGCCCTACCGGCGGCGAAGTTAACACCCGGCGCCTTTGCCCTTCAACGTGACCGGCTCCCGGTCGGATCGAGACGCTGTTAAGCTGTGCCGCGCACCGGCGACAGGCGTCGGCGCGGAGCGTCGAGGAGCGTGTCGTCCCGTGACGTCGATCCTGAAGATCCCCGAGCTGGGGGCGGCCGAAGCCGCCCGGAGGGCCCGCGAGGTCCTCGACGCCGGCGGCGTGGTCGCCTTCCCCACCGAAACGGTCTACGGCCTCGCGGTACGCGGAGACGACCCCGCGGCGCTCGAGCGACTCTATCGTCTGAAGGGCCGTGATCGCGACAAGCCCCTGGCTCGCTACGTCGACTCCGCCGCCGCCGTCGGAGAGATCGAAACCGCCGTCTCGCTGCGCGCCGAGAAGCTGATGCGCGCCTTCTGGCCGGGGCCTCTGACCCTCGTCCTCGACGACGGCAGCGCGCGCCGCGGCTACCGCTGCTCGTCCCATCCCGTGGCCTCCCTCATGGCGGCGGGAACGGGTCGCGTGATCCTCGGCAGCAGCGCCAACCTCTCGGGCGAGCCGCCGATCGAGGACGCGGCCGAGCTTCCGGAGAGGCTGGGGCCCGAACTGGAGCTGATCCTCGACGAGGGTCGGAATCTCGCCGGCCTGGCCTCGACCGTGGTCGATCTTCCCCGGGCGGGCGGTTTCCGCGTGCTGCGTCCCGGCGAGATCGGAATCGACCTCCTCCGGGCGGAGCTCCGGTCCCTCCTGGTCATCGTCTGCAGCGGCAACACCTGTCGCAGTCCGCTCGCCGCCGCCCTTCTGGCGCGGGCCCTGGCGGAGCGCGACCTCGGCGATGCCGAGGCCTGCGAGCTGGAGATCCGCTCGGCGGGCCTGAGCGCGCTCCCGGGGCTCCCGGCCTCGCCCCACAGTCGCACCATCGCCTCGGGGCGCGGCCTCGACCTCGAGCGTCACGCCTCGCGCCTCCTCGATCCACGAACCCTGGAACGGGCCGATCGGATCTACACGATGACAGCAGCCCACCGGGAGGCCATACTGGCCGAACGGCCCGATCTGGAAGATCGTGTCCTGCCGATCGCCGGCCCGGGACACGACATCGTCGATCCATACGGCGGCGACCTGGCCGTCTACGAGGCCTGTGCCCGCGAACTCGATCTGGCCGTGAAGGCCGTACTGGAGCAGCTATGAGAATCAGCATCGCCACCGATCATGCCGCGGTCGAGATCAGGAAGAAGATCGTCCAGGCACTCGAGGAGCAGGGTCATCAGGTGAACGACCTCGGACCGGAGGGCAGCGAGTCGGTGGACTATCCGGACTTCGCCGCGAAGGTGGCCCGCCGCGTGGCCGCCCAGGAGGCCGACTTCGGCGTCCTGCTCTGCGGGACCGGCATCGGCATGAGCATCGCCGCGAACAAGGTGAAGTTGATCCGCGCCGCGCTCTGCCATTCCGAGGAGACGGCGCGTCTCGCGCGCGAGCACAACGACGCGAACGTCCTCTGCCTCGGTGCGCGCGTGCTCGACGAGGCCACGATCCTCGCCTGCGTGAAGACATTCATGAGCACGGCCTTCGAGGGCGGTCGTCACGAGCGCCGGGTCAGCAAGATCGCCGAGATCGAACGCAGCAGCTGAGGCCTCCCTCCCCTCTCTCCGCCGCGGCCCCGGGGCCGGACGATCGTTCGCTCGGGGCAAAAAAAAAGAACCTTGAGCTTAGAGAGGGCGGTTGGGGAGGGAAAATTCTCTGAGACTCCAAGGTCCTTTTTTTCGCTTGCCATGAGGCAATGCGGCCGGGCTGTCCCGGTCGGGCATCATTGGAAGCTTCTGCTTTCAAAGACCGATTAGGGCGTCGGTTCGGGAGGAACCTGAGGGTCCCGAGCGAGACGCACGGCAACCCACCAATCCAAACCGCGTTCCCCCCCTGCAAGAATATGCAGATTTCTCCAAGTCTCTAAGAGGTCGGGACTTCCGCCTGAGGGACGGGAGCGGGCGAGGCCTCGCCCTCCGCTCGATGTCGAGAAAACGCGACATCAACGGTCTGCTCGCCCTCAGACGAAGCGCCACAAGTGGCTGATCTATCGACGCTTGGGGCCGGATGTCCATCTCCTGCGACATCATGGCAAGGTGTCCTGCGGAAACCACGGACCTCAGCGGACCAGCTTCTCCATCTCGACGTCCCGGATGAACTCTTCACCCTCGCCGACCTCGATGGCCAACCTCGTGATGGCGTAGCCGTAGCACTCGATCTCGATCGTATAGCGCCCGGGGGCGATCTTCGGGATCTCGACCCGTCCGCGGATGTCGCCGCGTGCCGCGAGGACCCGGTCGTCCACCTTCGCGCGCTCGCCCTCGAGGTCGAGGACCTGGCTCGTGGGCAGCTCCACCGGTCGGCCGAACTGATCGACGACGTTCAGGACGACCCGGGCCGCGCGAACGAGGCGGTAGTCGCGTTCGACCGTGCCGTCCTCGCCGAAGCTGATGTCCTCCCAGGGCGGACAACAGTAGGTCGGCGAATTGAGCTGGGCCCGGAGCAGTCCCGCCGGCAGGCCGCCGACGTGGAAGCGTCCGTTCTCATCGACCTTGGCCTCGCGAGGCGCCCAGGGGCTGCGGCCCTTCTGGAGCACCGGCTTGCCGTCCGGACCGAGCGTCGTCTCGAGAGTCGAGTTCGGCGCCGCCACCAGCCTGATGGACAGCTCGTTGCCGGTGATCGGCTTGCCGTCGGTGTCCAGGGCCCGGCCCTGGAAGACCGCGCCCGCACGCAGCAGGAAGGGTCTGGTCGGTCCGAGGGATCCCGGGTTGACGACGATTCCGGTCTGGGTCATGGAGACGCGATCGTCGGCCGAGACCTCGACCCGGTACTCGCCGGGGTGGACTCCGGTGACGCTGAAGCGACCCTCCGGGCTCACCACCGTCTTCTCGACGTAGGCCTCGTGGCTGGTCATGAACTTCTGCTCGAGCCGCGGGTCCGGCTGTCTGCCGTCGCTGCGCTCGCGCAGCGCCATGAGGGGATAGCGACGCACGGTGAATCGATCGATGGGTCGGCCGCTGTCCGGGTCGATCACGCTGCCCTCGACGGCACCGTAGTTCTCGAGGGTGAAGTCGACGCCGAGGCTGTCGATCGGCACGTCGTGACGCTCCGGGGCGACCCCCTCGAGACCGATGGCCTTCACGCGGTAGGGCCTCTCGAGCAGACGGCTCAGGCGATAGTGCCCCTCCGAGTCCGTGCGGGTCGTCGTCGAACGGGCCTGGAAGGCACCGACCGAGCCGCTGACCTCAACGCCGACGGCCGGCGCGCCCGAGGGCAGGAAGACCCGTCCCGCGATCTCGTGCCCCTCGATGAGGCTGAAGTTCTTCTCGATCTTCTCGTTGCCGACGTCCACCCGGAGCTCTTCCGGGAGCATCGGGATGTAGTCGGGGTGATCGACGGTGATCTGGTAGGGACCCGGCCAGAGCCCGGCGAGCTTCCAGTAGCCGTTGGCGTCGCTGGTCAGCGAGAGCGTGTCCTTCTGGCCCTCCTCGTGGCCCGGCGGGAACCAGGCACCGGCGTAGGGCGGCCGTTCCACGGTGATCACCGCGCCCGCCACCGGGACCCCGCCGGAGTCGGACACGATGCCCTGGACCTCGGCGCCCCTCTCGAGCTGCACGATGATCCCGTCGAAGAACTCGCCGCTGGTCGCCGTGAAGTCGGCCGAGAAGCCGAGGCTGTAACCCGGCATGCGCGCGACCACGCGATAGACGCGACCGTGATCGAGATTGCGGATCGAGAAGGCGCCCTGGCGATCGGTCACCGCCTCCACCTCGTCGCGTACCGCGCGGAAGACGGTCTTGGCCTCGGCGACCCAGATCTCGGCCCCGACCATGGGATCGCCCCGCTCGTTGACGACCGTGCCCGAGGCCATGCCCGCGGGAATCATCTCGAAGACCCGCTGCTCCTTCATCGCGGCGTCCGCGACCTCGAGGCGTTCCTGGTGCCGGGTGTAGCCGTCCGCTTCGAGGTTGATCTCGAAGTTGCCGCGGTTCACTCCGGTCATCTTGAACTTGCCGAAGACGCCGGTCTTCTCCCGCCGCGAGGCGAGGATGATCTCGCGCAGGGTCACGAGGCAGTCGCGGATCGGTTCGCGCGTGCGCGCGTCGATCACCAGCCCGTTGATCGTGACGCCCTTCTTCATCTCGAAGACGAGTTCGTTGAGGCCGGCGCCGCGCACCCAGACCTCGTCCTCGGGGCGAACGAAGAGCCACTCGTACTCGGGATGCTCGAGGAAGAGGGTGAGTCTGGCCTGCGGCACGCCGGCCAGACGGATCAGGCCCTCGGAGTCACCCGATACCTTGCGGCGCCAGCGGCGGTACTCGTGCATGTTGCTGCCCCGAACCCGCATGCTCAGGTCGGCCTTGACTCCGGCGATCGGCTCCTTCGTGTCGGCGTCGATCACGCGGATGTCGAGCGGGTTGCCCCGCTCGAGCCGGGCATCGACCACCATGCCGGGACCGACACCGTCCTTCAGGAGCTCGGAGAAGCCCTCGGCCGCGACGCGCAGGCTGAAGACGGGCGCGGTGACGTCACCCAGATTCTCGAAGACGTAGCGACCGTCGGGGCCGCTCTCCGCGGTGGCACGAACGATCTCCTCGTGGCGCGGCCGGACGTCGCCGACGGCGGCCGTGAGGAGCATGCGGATGTCGGCCTGGACCATGTCGGCGCCGACA
>JBFIHP010000135.1:0-7340 GCA_041601735.1 Planctomycetota bacterium
GCGTCGCCGCGATCACCTTCCGGGGCGGAGACGAGACCGACGAGGCGGATCCCGCGCGGGCCGCCCGCGTCGGCGCGCCGGCGGCGTCCGGCCCGACCGGGGAGGCGGCGGGGAGGGCCGGGGCCGCTCCGGCCGTCCCCGGCGCTCCGGCGGCGCCGCGGCCCGAGGTCTCGGGCTACGAGATCCTCGAGGAGCTGGGCGCCGGCCCCTTCAGCCGTGCCTTCCTCGCCCATCACCGGGCCAGCGGGACCGCCGAGGTGCTCCGGGTGCCGCACCGCTCCGACGCGCTGCTGGAAGGCGCCCTCTTGTCCTGGAGCCGCATCGACGACCCGACGCTGGCCCGACTCGATCCCCTGCGCGACGACCAGGGTGGACTGGTGATGCGCGAGCGCCTGGCCAGCAAGGGCAGCCTCGCCGATCGCCTCACCGGCACCGAGAAGATCGAGGCGCCCGAGGCCCTCGAATTGGCCGCCCGGCTGGCGCGCGGGCTTTCGGTCCTGCATCGAAACGGTCTGGCCATGGGTGTCCTCCGCCCCGGTCGCGTGCGGCTCTACGACGATGCCGAGCCGCGCATCTCCGGCCCGGCGCTGCCCCGCATCGACCTCTCGGCCTGCCCCGAGGACCAGGTCGGGGGCTTGCGTTACCTCGCGCCGGAACACCTGAGGGCGGAGGACCCCGTCGCTCATCCGTCGGAGACCAGCGACATCTACTCGCTCGGAGCCCTGCTCTACCGGCTGGTCGCGGGCGCCGAGGTGGTCGATGGCAAGACCCTCGACGGCATCCGTCGATCGGCCGAGAAGGGGCCCCTGAAGACCCCCGACGAGCGGCGCCCGGGACTCCCGGAGGGTCTCTCCGATCTGATCATGGCCTGCCTCTCGGCGGACCCGACCGAACGACCGACGGGGGTCGATGCCGTCCTGACCGGGCTCGGGGCGGCCGCCGAGCGCCTGAAGGGCCGGGCCCGGCCCGCCGGCCAGAAGCTCCAGGCGCGGGAGAAGGAGGCCGGTGAGCGGGTGGCCAGCGCGCCGAAGCGTTCGACCCAGTTCGTGGTCGCGAGCTGGTCCGTGACGATCTTCCTCTTCGCTCTCATCAACTTTCTCGTCTACTGGTTCCTCTGGCGGGGCCGGCTCTGAGCTTCGTCCCGCGAAAGTGGCGGCCGGCGCCGCTCCGATTTGCCCAAAGGCCGCGGACTTGGTAACTAACGATCCATCGGAGTCTAGCGGCCGGAAGCCGCCCCCGGGAGGATGGCCTCGGCCTCCCGGAGAGACGGGCCCGCTGGAAACGAGGAGGAGCCGACCGATCGCTCGCGCGGGGGTCGCCTCCGGGGACTTCGAGGTCCCGATACGAACATGACGGTCCCCGGATCGGGGCCGAAAGCATTCACGTTCGCCGAGACGGCGGACGAAGCCAGGGGCGCTCGCAGGAGCGGCCCGAGCCGCGCAGCGGTGACCATGGGGCCCGACCGGGCCCGCACGATGACGGCCCGAGGACCGGGCCCCGCAGCGCGAGAAGGCAGACACGTTCCGATCCCAGCGACCGTCCCAGGTCGCCCGCCGACGTGCGGGCTTGAAGGAACGTGACATGAACATCAGCTTCTCATTCGAACACCTGTTCCCCGCGGAGAACCGTGCGGGACGCCACATCGAGACCCTGGTCCGGCGCTTCCAGGAGCGCGGCCACAAGGTCTCGGTCGTGACCACGGCCTGCGAGAATCCCGTCGATCCCGAAGGCGTCGAGATCCTGCGCCTCCGCGAGGCGCCGGGCGCCAAGGGGCACGGCCGCAGCGACACCCTGCTCGGCAAGGCGATCACCAAGTTTCTGAAGGGTCAAGACGTGGACGTCCACTTCTGCGAGGGCCTGACGCCGCTCTCGGCCGTGACCGTCAAGGCGGCCGAGCGTGCCGGGGCGAAGACGGTCATCCGGGTGCTGTCCGACGCCAGCGGCGTCGTCGTCGGCATCGGCGGCGATCGCAAGCTCACGCCTTCAGCCCTCAAGAAGCGCGTCTCGACCATGTTGCGCTACGCCAACATCGCGGCGGCCTCCTCGGAGCGCTGCGCCGAGCTCCTGCAGGATTTCCACGACGGCGAGATCCGCGTGATCGAGAAGTGTGTCGATCTCGCGGTCTGCAACCCCGACCGCGTCCAGGACACCGATGTGGACATGCTCCGCGAGAAGTTCGGCATCGCGGACCGTCCCACGATGATCTACGCGCGCGAGGAGATGCGTGCCGAGACGATCTCGAGCACCATCCCCCTGATGAAGAAGCTCGCGGAGACCCGTCCCGAGCTGACCCTGCTCGTCGCCGGTCGGATCGAGGACGTCGAGGATCTCGAGAAGGAGATCAAGGCGGCCGGGCTGGAGAACTCCTATCGCCTGCTCGGCGAACTCTCCCAGCGCGACCTCTTCGCGGCCTACTGCGCCTCGAAGGTCTACCTCGCTCCGCATGACAGCCGCGCCTCCGAGAGCGAACTCCTCGAGGCGATGGCCATGAACTGCCCGATCGCCTGCGATGCCTCGAAGGCGGAGACCACCTCGCGCCTCATCGAGGACAGCGAGGCGCTCGTCTTCCCGGTGGACGATGACGACAAGGCGGCCGAGGCCATCCTGGCGCTCATCGACGACGAGAAGCGACTGGCGACCCTTCGCAAGAAGGCCCGCGAGATCGCCGCCTCGAAGGACATCGAGAAGGGCCTGAACGAGGTCCAGCATCTCTTCGAGCACCTGCTCGAGCTGCCGCTCACCGATTTTTCGAAGCCCCTTCCGAAGCCCGAACCGCGTGCCGCGAGGGTCGTGGAGAAGCCCGAGGACGACGGCGACGCCGACCCGGACGAGGCCGATTCCGAGGACGAAGGAGATTCGCCGGGCGAAGGAGACCCGGAGGGCGAGCGTTCCCGGGGCGAGGAGACGGAGGACCGCCGCGAGCGTCGTCGCCGTCGCCGTCGTCCCCAGAAGGACCGTGAGGAGGGGGATGAAGACGACTCCGAGGCGCCCGCCCGGCGCGAGCCGCGTGCGGCTCCGGCCGCTCGAGGAGATGACGAGTCCGATGACGAGTCCGATGGCGCGGACGACGCCGCGGATTCCGGGGCGAGCGCGGCCGACAAGAGCCGAGACGACGAGGACGAGGGCACCCGCCGCCGTCGCCGCCGTCGCCGCCGCCGTCGCCTGCGCCACGACGAGGAGGAAGGCGAGGCCCGCGAGGGCGGTCCCGAGGACGGCGAGGCTGAGGCCGGCGCCGGGGAGTCCCCGGCCGAACGCGGCCAGAGCGAGGAGGAGTTCCTCAGCGAGTCCTCGAAGCGCCTGCGCGAACTCGATCCGAAGCTGACGCTGCGCGATCTCCTGCCCTTCCTGCGGCCGCCCAAGCAGGTGCTCGTCATGTCGATGGCCTCGGCCAACGGTCAGCACCGCGCCGGCGACGCGATGTTCGAGGCCTTCCGGACCGTCGATCAGAACCTGAAGGTCAAGCAGGTCAACATCGCGGAATACCTCAACCAGAGCTACGACCCGGCGGAGATCGATCGCCTCATCGACGCCGAGTATCGCGAGGGCAAGCGGGCGAGCAGGGCTCTTCTCGAGCACTTCGACCCGGAGCCCCAGGAGGCGGTGCGGGCAGCCGCCGGCGACGACGATGACGATCCCGAGGCGGAGACCACGCCCGAGGAGAAGGCCCGCGCGACCTCGCCGGAGGCCACCGTCGATCAGCCGATCCCGGACAAGATCTTCAGCGCGCGTCTCAGGAGTCTCATCCTCGACAAGCGTCCGCATCAGGTCATCCTGACCCACTACCTGCCCGTGCACTACGTGGCGGCCCTGAAGCGAGAGCACGACCTCCGCATGCGCATCGCGGTGGCGATCACCGAGTACGACCTGCATCCCTACTGGATCGCGGAGGGCGTCGATCAGTACCTCGCCTCGAGCGAGAAGGTCCGCTACAAGCTCCTCCGCGCCGGCGTTCCCTCGTCGATCGTCGATGTGGTGGGCATCCCGGTGCACCCCCGCTTCGACACCGAACTCGATCGCGACCGCATCCGGCGCGAACTCGGAATCCGGTCGAACAACCCGACCATCCTCATGCGCCCGGGCGGTATCGGCCCGACCGAGCGCATCATGGAGGTGATCGAGCAGATCACCTCCGTGGGCTACGCCTTCAACCTGCTCGTGCTGGGCGGGCGCAACGAGGCGCTGGTGAAGGCCGTGAACGGACTGAAGACGCCGCGGGGCGTGAACCTCAAGGCCTTCGGCTTCGTCGAGAACATCCACGAGGTCATGGGTGTCGCCGATCTGCTCATCACCCGGGCCGTGGGGCACACGGTGGCCGAGGCCTTCGCGTCGGGCCTGCCGATGCTCCTTCTCCGCCCGGAGACGATGGCCGAGGAGCGCACGGTCGATTGGTTCGTCGAGCGCGGCGTGGCCATGAAGGCCCACGACTCGCTCGACCTCGAGTGGCTGCTCACCGATCTCCTGCGCCAGCAGGGTCGTGCCCTGCGCGAGATGCGCAATCGCACCCAGGGGTCGGGCCGGCCGCGTAGCGGCGCAGCCACCCTCAGCGTCGAGACGATCTGTCGCATGCTGAACTGATCGCGAGCCGCGGAGCAGGAAACGGACGAGGGAAAGGACCATGACGCCATCACGTCTGCCCCTGACCCTCGTCCTGCTGTTCCTGGCGGCGCTCGCCGTCTTCGCCTGGTACTTCCTGCGCGACGAGCCGGGCGATCACTTCGGGTCGTCGCCCGGCGCCGACCCCGACGACCGGCCGAGCTTGCTCGAACCGCGGCGGCGGTCCGGTCCGAGCGGACCGGCCGGCGGCGAGGAGGCCGAACGGGCCGTCGTCGAGGTCGATCGCGACCACCGCGGGCGGCTCGAAGGGCGAATCGAAGGACCGACGGGCTTCGATCTCGGCGGGGTCCGGATCATCCTCGAGAAGGCCTGGACCTCGAGCGACGACGATCCCGAATTCCGCCGCGAGACGAGACCGGACGCTCAGGGCGGCTATGCCTTCGACGGTCTCGATTCCCGGCTCGAGTACGCGATCACCCTCGAGGCCCCGGGTCGGCGTGTCCAGCCCAGGCGCAACACGACGGTCCGCTTCGGCGCCGAGGTCCCGACCTTCCTCGTGACCCCGGTGCTCGCCTGTGCGCCCCGACTGCTCGATCCGAGCGGTTTCGATGCCGCCTCGGTCGAGCTGGGCGCCTTCCGCTTCGACATGCGCCAGCTCGAGCGGGAGGGACTCGAACTGATCTCCGACGTCCGGCTCCACGGCCTGCCGGACGAGGACATCGCACTGGCCGGGGACGGAGTCGGGCTCTACGTCGTCCCGCGTGAGCGGTCGAGCCGGTCCTACGTCTCGCTCACGGTCGATCTCGTGGCGCCGGGATACGAGCCGCAGAAGGCCACCTTCGGCCTGGTCGAACTGAATGCGGGAAGTCCGATTCCCCGCCCGGTTCACGCGCTCCGGCCGCGGTCGGAGACACGGCCGGTCACCCTCGCGATCTCCTATGACGACGGGGGTCTCCCCCTCGGTCGGAGCGACCTGCAGATCGGTCGTCACGTCGGCTGGCAATTCGCGGAGACCTATCGCCTGCGAGGATTCGATCTCGGCGACCTCCCCGCGGCCGTCTTCCGACTCGAGCCCGGCCTTCATGCGCTCGATCTGAGAGACGCGAGGCTGCGCCGGTCCTTCGAGATCGGCGAAGGGGAGGGGCCGCTGCGGATCGATCTGCGCATCCCGCGCGGCGGCGACATCGTGATCGAGCTGCCGCCGGAGGGCGCCCCCTACCGTCTCGCCGCGCCCGCGCGCGGCTCGACCTTCAACGCGCCGGACGCCTTCGAACTCCCGGTCCGGGAGTACCTCGATCTCGATCCCGGGCTCTGGTCCTTCGCGGTGGTGGACCGTCGCGGTCGCCGGGTCGAGGGCATGGTCGAACTCGCTCGCGGCCAGCGCCACGTCTGGCGCCCCTTTGCCGATTGAGCGGCCCTGGCCTCGATGAGCATCCAGTGCCGGCCTGTCTGGCCGGCGCTCCTGTTGCGCGGCGCCCGGAACGCTCAGGTGTTCGGCTTGACGCGAAGCTCAGCGCACCAGCACGAACTTGCCGCGGTTCTCCTCGGCGAGGCGACGAAGGAAGCCGCTGTCGCTGCCGACCGCGATGCCGTTGATCTCGATCTTGGCCAGTGCGTTCATCCGGGCCACGCCGGCGAGCATGTCGTCGTTGGCGGTGTAGCGGCCCTGGTTGGCGCTGCCGTCGGAGAGGAGGAAAATCGTCTCCACCGCCACCGCGTACTCCTTGTCGTAGCTGCCGCGGCCGCCGAACTCGAAGGCCTTCTCCAGGGCGTCGTAGATGTTGGTCTGGCCGTTCGCCTTGACCTGTCGCGCCCAGGACTCGGCGGCCTCCTTGTTGGCCTTGCTCGCCGACTGCATGCTCTCGCGCCAGACGAAGACGTTCGTCTCGTAGAAGACGATGTTGAAGGTGGCGTCGCCTGGCAGCGAGTTGATCGAGCGGATCAGCTCGTTGACCGCCAGTTTCACCCGTTGTTCGTTGGTGGGGGCGGGCTGGGTCCGGCCGTCCACCGAGGCGGTCATGCTGCCCGAGATGTCGAGGACGTAGACCACGTTCTTCGCGGTCGTCTCGATCCCGTAGAAGTTGGTCCCGCCCGGCGCGCCCGCGCCGCCTCCCTCGCCGCCCCGACCCCGGCGCGGCGGACGGTCGTGGCCGGGGATGCCGGCGTAGTCGCCGCGGCCGTCGAAGTCCTGCACGTTCTCGTCGTACCAGCGCTGCCAGAGGATCACGTTGTCGTTGAAGTCGTGCTTGGTGAGGTGCTCGAGCAGGGCGCGCAGCTCGCCCTTGGTGATGCCGTCGGCCTTGCCGAGGGCCTCGATGGCGGGGGGAAGACATAGCTTGGAGCCGATCACCTCGAGCAACGCGATGCCCGCCGAGCGCACCTGGCGGAACTCGTCGCCGAGCGCCCGGATGCCGGCGCCCTCGGCCTCGTCGTCCTCGAAGCTCCGCAGGGCGTCGAGGCAGACGACGCGGACGGAGGGGTAGAGCGAGTTCGCCGCGAACTGGATCAGGGCGGCCTTCGCCGCCGGATGCGCGATCGCGCCGAGCGCGCGGGCGTAGTGGACCGAGGCCTCGCCCTTCCTGCTCTTCTCGATCCGCGCGGCGATCTGCGTCGCGGCATCTCCCTTCTGCTCGTCGGAGAGCCGGGCCGTGGTCTGCGGCAGGCAGTCCTCGAGGCTCTTACGGAAGGAGAGGTCGGCCTCGATGAGCGCGCGGCCCTCCGCGACCTTGGCGTACTCCGGCGCGAGCTTCTCGGTCGTCTTCTCGAGCGCTTCGCGCTTCTGGGCC
>JBFIHP010000136.1:0-7336 GCA_041601735.1 Planctomycetota bacterium
ATCGCCTGCGCTACTCGAGGGTGCAATCGGTCCGGGTCGCGGAGTCGCCCTTCGATCGCCGACACGGCCAGGTCGGACTGGTGATCGACCATGCAGGCGGCACCTTCGGCGGCTCCAGGCTGCGCATCTCCTACCTCGCCCGCGACGCCGCACTCGCCCTGGCGGAGGAGATCGGCGCCCGGGCCGCGCGGGCGGATTTCGTCTGGCGCTGAAGGACGGCGGACCGGCTCAGGCCATCACCGAGCCGCCGTTCACGCTGAGGACCGAGCCGATCATGTGACTGCAGAGATCGGAACAGAGGAAGAGCACGGGACCGGCGATCTCCTCGGCGGTGGCCACGCGGCCGCGCGGAATCGCCGCGATGATGGCGGCGCGCTCGGGTCCCTCGAGCGCCCGCGCGGTCATGTCGGTCGCCACCCAACCGGGCGCGACCGTGTTCACGACGACGCCGCGCGAGGCGAGTTCGGCCCCGATGCTGCGCGCGAAGAGCTGCAGGGCGCCCTTGGAGAGCGCGTAGGCGGAGTGCCCCGCCTCGCCGCGCTGGCCCGCCGTCGAACCGATCATCACGATCCGCCCCCAGCCCTTGTCGATCATCCCCGGCGCGACCCGCCGCGCGCCCAGCACGGCGGCCTCGACGTTGACGTGAAGCGTCCGTCGCAGGGTCTCGAGGTCGAGAGCCTCGAGCGTCGATCGCTCCCAGATCCCCGCGTTGGCCACGAAGATGTCGCAGGTCGCCCCCATCGTCGATTCGGCCGCGTCCACGAGGGTCTCCGCCGCCTCGGGCGACTCGAAGGCGCAGCGGAAGCCCTTCGCCTGGTGGCCCTCGGCCGCGAGTTCGGCCACGAGTTCTCCGGCGATCGCGGCGGACTCCCGGTAGCTGAAGGCCACGCGCGCTCCCGCCCGCGCCAGGGTGCGCACGACGGCCAGGCCGATCCCCCGCGTTCCGCCGGTGACCAGGGCGAGCTTGCCGCTCAGATCGATCGCGACGCTCATGACACGTCCTCCATCAGGGCCAGGGCTTTCAGATCATCGTCCGTCAACCGCCAGATGCGCCAGTCGTCGAGCGAGCGGGCGCCCAGCGAGGCGTAGAACTCCTTCGCCGGCTCGTTCCACTCCAGGCAGGCCCACTCCATGCGCACGCAATCCCGGGCCACGGCGATCGCCGCCAGTTCGCGCAGGAGGGCGAGCCCGTGACCCCGGCCGCGCAGCGCCGGATCGACGAAGAGGTCCTCGAGGTAGATACCCTGCCGGCCGCGCCAGGTCGAGTAGTTGTGAAAGAAGAGCGCGAAGCCCGCCGGACGGCCGGCATCCTCGAGGATGAGACACTCGAAGGGCGGATGCTCGCGCGCCATCTGCTCGGCCAGCCGTTCGGGGTCGGTCTCGACGGCATCGGGTTCACGCTCGTAGGCCGCGAGAGCCGCGATGAAGCCGAAGACGATCTCGGCGTCCTCGGGTCCGGCGCGGCGAATCCGTCGATCGATCATCAGTAGCCTCTCAACCAGTCGGGAACGAGTCCGACGTCGCCCTCCAGGGCGGCGTCGATGCGGCGGAGCAGGGCTGCTCGGTCACGGGCCAGGACGCCCTTCAGCACCAGGGCGTTGGAAGCGTGATTGGACCGGAAGACGACGGGCCGGGGCGGATCGATCGCGGCCACGAGTTCGCGCTGCTCGCGCAGCATCCCGACGTCGTCCTGGCGCAGGAAGTCGGCGCGGAACTTGCGCAGGAACTCGTCCTCGATCGATGGGTCGATGCCGAGCTGGAGGGTCGAGAGGTAGTTCGGCGGCGCCTCGTTGATCAGGGCGGCCGTGCCCTCGACGTGTTCCCGCCAGCGCGTCCGGCCGCCGAGACCGAGGATGACGGTCGCGGAGACCTTGATCCCCGCGCCGCGCGCGCGGGTGACCGCTTCCGCATGCAGGCGCGGATTGGCGCCCTTGGTGATCCGGCGCAGGAGATCGGCCGAGCCGGTCTCGAGGCCGACGTAGACGAGGCTCAGGCCGGCCTTCTTCAGCTCCTCGAGTTCGGCATCGCTCTTCTTCAGGATGTTCAGGGGCCAGGCGTAGGCGGAGATCCTCTGGAGTTCGGGGAGCCGCTCGCGCAGCCTCCGGGCGATGGCCAGGAGTCGCGGGGTGTCGAGGACGAAGGCATCGCCGTCGGCGAGGAAGACCCGCCTCGTCTCCGGCTCGAGCCGCGCCGCGAGGTCGATCTCGGCGAAGATGGCCTCGAGCGGCCGGACGACGAAGTCCTTCGTCCGGTACATCGAGCAGAAGCTGCAGCGATTGAAGCTGCAGCCGAGGGTCGCCTGGATGATCAGGCTCTCCGCCTCGGAGGGCGGCCGATAGAGCGGCATGTCATAGCGGAGCATGCCGCGAAGATAGCCCCAACCGGGGGCGGAGCCAATTCGGAAGCGGTCAGCCCAGAAGGTAGATCATCAGGACCCCGCCCCCCTCGGCGCTCCACTGCACCCGGCCGTAGCGGCGCCAGGAGCCCGAGACGCCGTGATCGAGGGCCGCGTCTACCAGCCGCGCGAGGTGCTCGGAGATGTCGTGGAAGGAGACGAACTGCCCCGGCCCTCGGCGCGGCGGGCTACCGGGACCGGTGATCCGGAAGCATCGGGCATGCGGCACGGCCAGGTCGCCCTGGAAGTTATCGTGCAGGATGACGATCCCGCCGCTCGGATTGTCATCGGGCCCGAGCGGTCGATCGAGGTAGGGACCGCGCCAGTTCGCGGCCGTCTGGCGGCGCGAGAGCTGGCGACTGCCCGGCGCCTCGTAGCGCGAATCCTCGACCGCATAGCGGAGCGTGTCCTTGTGGTGGCTGACTGCGCCCCGGTGCAGCCGCTCGGCGGTCTCGAGGATCTGCCGGACCTGGGCATCGTCATGGAACACGGCGGCGCTGGGCACGGCGACCAGGGCGATCAGGCAGACGACCACGAGGGTCACGATCACCTGGACGAGGCTGAATCCCAGATCTGCTCGATCGGCTGACGACGACATCGACTCTCCTCGGGCCGGTCGGGTGAAGGACTCCATCCGATCCTGCTATCGGCCCGCGGGCGGGATCACTGAAGCGGGCGCCCGGGAAGTATCGGAGCTGTCGTGTTTTGCGACGCCCGAACGGCTGGATCCGGTGCTTCTTCCCGATCCGGCCCTGGCCCGCTACCATTCGGTCGCGGCGATCGCTCGATGCGATGCTCCGGGCGACCCCCCGATGTTGACGGACGAGGAGGCGGGAATGACCGAGGACGAGTTCTGGGCGCTGATCAGCCTCCTGGACCGCGATGCCCTGGAGGCGGAAACCGACGAGGACGACGAGGACCCGGTCACCGAGAACCTCGTGAAGGCCCTCGTGGCCCGGGGCGAGGACGGGATCAAGGCCTTCGACGACCTGCTCAGCGGCTACCTGCATGAACTCGACGGCCAGGCCTTCGCCATCCACGCCGGTGTCTGCGGCGAGTTCGAGGACCTCTTCCTCTACTGTCGCTGCGTCGCCGTGGCCAGCGGCCGCGAGGCCTACGAGACCATCCTCCAGGACCCGACCTTCATGCCGACCGACCTCGAGTTCGAGCCGCTCGTGACGGTGGCCGAACGCGCCTGGAAACGGCTCGCGCTCGGCGACTACGACCACGAGCCCGCCTATAGCCTGGAGATGGGCGCAAACAGATCGAACTGGCCGGCTTGACCGCCGTTCCGGGGAACGGAAGAGCATCGGCCCGCGCTGAGGACCAGGGATGAAGAACGCGATCAGGAATCTCGTCGCCAACGTGAAGAGCGTCTTCTTCGGTCCCGACCAGGCCGTCGAGCACGCGATCACGGCCCTGCTCGCGGGTGGGCATCTCCTCATCGAGGACCTCCCCGGCGTCGGCAAGACCCTGCTGGCCCGCGCCCTGGCCCAGTCCTTTCACCTCGACTTCCGGCGCATCCAGTTCACGCCCGACCTGCTTCCCTCCGATGTCACCGGCCTCAACGTCTTCGACCCGCGGGATCGCGAGTTTCACTTCGTCGAGGGTCCGGTCTTCACCAACGTCCTGCTCGCCGACGAGATCAATCGCTCCTCGCCGCGCACGCAATCGAGTCTGCTCGAGACCATGGGCGAGCGGCAGGTCACCGTCGATGGTCAGACCCGTCACCTGCCGCGCCCCTTCTTCGTGATCGCGACCCAGAATCCGGTCGAACTGGCCGGCACCTACCCGCTGCCCGAGGCGCAGCTCGATCGCTTCCTCATGCGCATCGCGCTGGGCTATCCTGCGGCCGCCGACGAGAGCCGCATTCTCGACTCCCATCTGCTCGGCGAGCCCGTCGAGAAGCTCGGCCCCGTCATGGAGAAGGAGGAGCTCGAACGCCTGATCGAGGCGACCCGCCAGGTCGAGCTCAGGCCCGCCGTGCGCGACTACATCGTTCGACTTTCCGCCGCCACCCGGGAGCACGATGCCCTCGAGATCGGGCTCAGCCCGCGCGGGAGCCTCGCGCTGATGAAGTCCGCCCAGGCGCTCTCGCTTCTGCGGGGCCGCAACTATGTCTCGCCGGACGCCGTCCAGGACGTGGCGCTGCCCGTGATGGCCCATCGCGTCGTCGTGTCCTCGCGCGCACGTTACGCCGGCAATTCCATCGCCGATCTCCTGCACGAGATCATCTCCCAGGTACCGGTCCCGACCGTCGAGAGCGCCGAGGCCGGCTGATGCGGCCGCGCAGCTCTCGCGACGATCTCTTCGATCGCGTGGCGCCGAACTGCGGCTCCGGCGTCATCGTCATGATGGTCGGACTCATCGCCCTCTTCGCCGGCTGGCAACAGGGCTCCTCCGCCGCGCTCGCCTTCGGCGGCGCACTCTTCCTGGTGCCGGCCGCGACCTGGCTTCTGCTCCGACGCCTCGCCGCCGACATCGTCCTCCGTCAGTCCGTGCCGCCCCGCGTCTTCGAGGGCGACCAGCTCGAGGTGCTGGTCTCGGTCGAGGGCAAGCTCCCGCCGCCGGGATTCGACCTCAGGCTGTCCGAACGGCCCGGCGTCGCGCGCGGCTGGATCAGGACGCTGACCTTCGGTGAGACCCTGAGTTCGGACGACGGTCGCGAGCGCCGCTACCTGTTGCGCTGCGAGGTCCCCCGGGGGCTCCACGGCTCGGGCGAGGCCTACATGCGGCTCGGCGATCCCTTCGGCTGGTTCGAGTTCCGCCGACCGCTGCGCAACGACAACCGCATCCTGGTCCTCCCCCGCATCCTCGCGCTCCCCGCCGAGACCCTGCGCGCGGTGGGCATCGCGCGGATGGGGCCGGGGCTCGTCGCCTCGGCCTCGGGGCACTCGCTCGAATTCCGCGGGCTCCGCCCCTACCGGAGCGGCGATCCGAGAACCCGGGTGCACTGGAAGCAGACGGCGCGGAGCGGTCAGCTGATCGTGCGCGAGGACGAGATGGAACACGAGGGAGGTCTGGTTCTCCTGCTCGACCTCGACCTCGCCGACGACGCGCGAGGCGTCGGTCGGAGCACCCTCGACCGGGCCGCCCGCTTCGTGGCCTCCGTGGTCGTCGCCGCGCGGCGGCAGGGATTGCGAACGGGGTTCATCTTCGGTCCGACCGCGGATGATCGGCTCGACGTCGCGGGTGACGGCGACGTGCCGGGGCTCCTCGAGACCCTGGCCCTCCTGCAGCTCGCGCGCAGCGAGATCCTCCCGCAGACCCTCGACGCCCTGCCGGCCGTCCTGGGCCTCCCCTGCCGCCTCCTCGTGGTCAGCACCGCCGCGAGCCTCGCGCGGTTCGACCTCCGGTCTCGCGTCGAGCGTCTGCGCCGCCGCGGCCACGAGGTCGGCTTCGTGCTGCTCGACGACGAGAGTCGTTCGACGACCTCCTTCGATCCGCCGCGGGGCACCGAGGTCACGCGCATCGGCGCTCAGGGCCTCTCGGGAACCGCATCATGAGTCGCCCCGTCACGATCGACCGGGCCAGACCGATGGCTCTCCTGTTGACCGCCTCCGACGCTCTCCTGCTCGGAACCGTCGCCGCCTTCATCACCGCGCTGTCGCTCTGGACGCGGCCGGTCGCCGACGGCCTCCTGCTCTACCTCTGGGCGGCGCTCCCGGTCATCGCCTCACGACTGCCCCGGTACTGGCCGCGCTGGCGGCGCGCGGGACTCGTGACGCTCCTCGTGCTCGCCGGCGCGCTCGGCTGGCGCTTCATCGGCCTGCGCGTCCCGGCGGAACAGGCGATGAGCTGGGAGATCCAGACCGCGATCCTCATCTTCTGGTCTACGGGCTTCCTCATCGTCCAGCCCCTCACCTACCGGCTCTTCGATGCGCTTGCCCTGGGAGTCCTCGCGATCGGCATGCTCGACGGACGACCGCTCGCGGGCCCCTTCGCCGCGCTCGCCCTCGTCTTCTGGTTCCTCACCCTGGTGCTTCGACACCGCCTCTTCGACCTGCTGGCGGCCCGCCTGCCGGGACGTCCGCCCCTGACCGCGGGCGGCGGCGCGCTCGCGGCGATCCTCGTCGCGGCGCTGCTCTTCCTCGGGCTCGACGGCCTCACCGGCAAGGACGACCTCATCCGCGGTCGCCCGCGAGCGTCGGCATCCGAGACCCGGAGGATCGGCTGGGGCTCCGGACCGTCGCTCAACGATCTCAGGGCCAGCGAGCGATCCGAGGAACCCTTCTTCGCGGTCCAGCTCTACGATCCGATCGGCGACCGCCTGATCGCCCCCGACGATCCCGCCTGTCCGATCACGACCTGGTTCTGGCGGATGCGCGTCTTCGACGGCTTCGGCGCCGACCTCGACGACTGGCGCGAGTCCGAGCGACCGGGCCGGCCCGGTCTGCCGATCGGGGAGATTCCGCGCCAGGACCGGATCGCGACCGAGATCATCCGGATCAGTCCCGAGGCCGACTACTTCCCCATCCTCTACGGCACCGAGGCCGCGCGCCTGATCGACAGCGAGGTCCGCGACGCTCGCCTCGAGTCGGACCCGCGCAGTCAACTCCGGCTGCGCCGCGGGGACGAGGTGCTCCGGGTTCAGGGCGACCAGATCGAACTCGACTGGACGGGACGTGGACGACCGAGCGACCGCCCGGGCCCCGAGCACCTCGCGCTCCCGGACGATCCGCGGATCCGGCGCCGCCTGGAGCAGATCGCCGGGTCCTGGTCCCGTAGCGGACGCGACCCCGAGGCCGCCCGCGGAGCCCTGGTCGCCTTCTTCGAGACCTACTTCAGCTACGCGCTCGAGGACGACTGGCCGCGGCGCTACCGCAGCCCGGAGGACCGCATCCTGGCCTTCCTCGGACCGGAGCGCCGGGGGGACTGCAACTACTTCGCGGTCGCGAGCTGTCTCGTCTTCCGGGCCATGGGCGTCCCCGCGCGCATCGC
>JBFIHP010000137.1:0-7321 GCA_041601735.1 Planctomycetota bacterium
CAGCGAGACGATCCAGAAGCGAAGTACCACCTTGGTCTCGGCCACGCCCTGATGCTGGAAGGCGTGGTGCGCCGGGGCGCGGAAGAAGAAGCGCCGGCCCAGCCAGCGGATCCCCACGAAGTCCTGGAAGAGCACCGAGAAGGCCTCGAAGACGAAGATCCCGCCCGCGATCAGGAAGAGCATCTCCTGCTTCGAGAGCACCGCGATGGCCGCGAGGCTACCGCCCAGGGCCTGCGAACCCGTGTCGCCCATGAACATCTGGGCGGGATAGCCGTTGAACCAGAGGAAGCCGAAGCAGGCTCCCACCACAGCCGACGAGAAGATCGCGACGTCCTGGATACCCGCGATCTGCTCGAACTTGAAGGTCTCGGCGGCCAGGAAGTTCCAGGACAGATAGGCGAAGAAGCCGAAGACGCCGGCCGTCATCGCGCTCGGCAGGACGGCGAGGCCGTCGAGGCCGTCGGCGAAGTTGATCGCGTTCGCGACCGCGACGATGGCGAAGATCACGAAGAAGGGATAGACCGGTCCGAGGTCGAAGCCGGCCCCCGCCGGGAAGGGCATGAACAGGGTCGAGCGCAGATCGGCCTCGAAGGGCGAGGAACCGTCCGAGGTGATCATCACGGCGAAGAAGACCGCGAAGGCGATCTGCAGGACCATCTTCGCGCTGCGCGAGAGCCCGCCCTCGCTCGACTGGCGGCGGACCTTGAGGAGGTCGTCCACGGCGCCGAGCCCGCCGTACCAGAGCATGGTGAGCACGAGCAGTCCGGTGACCCCGGATTCGAGGTTGCAGAAGGCGGTCGCGCCGATCGTGATCGCCGCGACGATGAGGATGCCGCCCATCGTCGGCGTGCCCGTCTTGCTGTGCGAGAAGTAGCTGTCGTAGTCGCGCACCCGATCGCGGACGCCGCGGCGGTAGAGCATCGCCGCGACCGAGCGACCGGTCAGGAAGACCACGAGGAAGGCCAGGATGAAGGCGCCGACCGAGCGCACCATGACCGGAGCCGTGGGCAGGAAGAAGCGGATGAAGTCCGGTACCGCGAGATCGTAGAACCAGGGGATCATGAGTCTTCCTCCGCGGCGCGGGCCTCGGTCTCGCCGCTGAGCGTCTTGCGCAGTTTGGCGAGCGTCTCCTTCAGCTCGAAAGAGGGGGTGAAGGTGTCGCAGGTCACGAGGAGGTCGTCGAGGCGAGCCCGGATGAGCTCGCGGTCCTCGATCACGCCGCGGCGATAGAGGTCGTGGTAGGCGCGGACCACGGCGTGTCGCACCTTCCAGTTGGGGTGATAGTGGAGCTGCTGGAGCACGTCGGCGACGCCGGCGTCGAGGGCCGCGGCGGCGAGGCCGCGCACGGCCTCCATCGCGACCTCGAAGTTGCGCTCGCGCGCCATCGTCTTCAGGCGGCGCAGGGCGAGGCGGCGACCCGCGGGGCTGAGCTCCTTGGCGTAGAAGGCGATCGCCGTGCAGGCCCGGGCCCGCACCTCGTAGTAGGGGTCGGTCATGGCGGCGAGCAGCGCGCGCTCGACGTCCTCGTCCAGGGTCTCGAGCTGTCGCAGGGAGTGAAGCGCGTTGCGGCGAACGAAGCCCGGCTCGTCGTAGTCGCCGCCGAAGAGCCGCTGCAGGAGCGGCGCCGGCTTGCGGTCGGTGACGATGCCCACGAGGACGTAGCGCAGCGACTTTATCTTCAGCAGCCCCACGAGCTTCACGCCGATGTTGCGCTGCTTCCAGTTCCTCTTGGCGAGGAACTGCTTGACCCGACCGGTGAGGTTGGCGTCGCGGACGCACTCGGGATGCTGGATGGCGAGCCGGAGCAGCTGCTCCGGCCGGAGGCAGTGGACGTTCATGTGGCGCGGGTCGAAGCGTTCGCGGCGCGGCAGGCTCGGGATCGCCCGGCTGAACCGCGCCAGCGCCTCGTCGAGCTCCGCGGAACGCAGGGCCCAGGAGACGGCGAGGTAGGCGGGCAGGGCGGCGAGCATCGGGGTGATGAGGACGACGAGGCGGGAGACGAGATCGGGGAGAGCGTCGAAGCCCTTCACGACCTGGAGGCAGAGGTAGGCCGCGAGCGCCGCGAAGAGCGAGGCAACGAAGGCGCGGCCGAAGGAGGGGAGGATCTCGCTCCACTCGAAGCCCATGCCGTCGGCCTGCATCTTGCGCCGGAGGTGCCAGACCCGGAAGGCGGCGTTGGCCAGGAAGGCGACGGTCGTGCCCCGGGCGACGCCGCCGACTCCGAAGCCGGCGGCCACGAGGCCGAGGCTCGTGCCGACGTTGATCACGACGGCGCCGAGGTTGATCAGCACCGCCTGTCCGATCTCGAGCCGCGCCGCATAGAAGCGCCCCATCAGTCCCTGGATGCCCCAGCCGATCAGTCCGACCGCGTAACAGGCGAAGGCGGTGGCGACCGCGACCGAATCGCTCCGGTCGAAGACGCCGTGCCGGAGGAGGAAATCGACGATGGGGCGGGCCATCACGATCATCAGGGCCGAGATGGGCAGGAGCAGGAAGGCGTTCCAGCCGATGCCGCCGGTGACGATGCGGCGGCAGGCGGCGAGATCGCGAGCGCCCTGGCGGTCCGAGTACTCGCGCAGGGCGACGGTGTTGATCGACTGCGCGACCAGGGCGAAGGGCAGCTGGAAGAGGACGAGGCCGTAGTAGAGCGCCGAGACGCCGCCCACCGCGAGCCGTGAGACGATGGCGAGATCGACCAGGGTCGAGACCTTGGTGATCGAGACGTCGGCGACGATCTTCGGCGCGGCGGCGCGCAGCTTGCGCATGCCCGGCTCGCTCCAGCCGAAATGCGGCGTATAGGAGAGCCCGGCCTGGGCGCGCAGCGACGCGGAGAGGAGCGAGGGGAGCTGAACGAGGAGCTGGCCGAGGCCGCCGAGCAGCAGGCCGACGCCGATCGCGTTCAGGCCGTAGCGCGGATAGGCGAGCGCGCCGCCGATGAGACCGACGCTGAACATCACCGAGGCGTAAGCCGGGGCCGCAAAGCGTCCGTAGGCCTTGAGCACCGCCGATGCCAGGGCCGCGAGCATCACGAGCACGAGATAGGGCTGCATCAGGCGCGTCAAGCGCACCGCGTCGTCGAGGAAGCCCTTCGCGGCGAAGCCCGGCACGATGGCGGGCAACCACCAGTCCACGGTGAGCGCCAGGACGGCGGCCGCCGCGGCCGTGAACAGGAGGCCGTAGGTGAGCGCCGCGCGCAGGAAGCGCCGCGCGGCGTCCCGGCGACCGCCGCCCTTCAGCATCATGAAGGTCGGCAGGAAGGCCGAGTCGACCGCGTTCTCGGCGAAGACTCCGCGAAAGAGGTTCGCGGCGCTGAGGCTGGCCGCGACGATGTCCATCACGCGACCGGCACCGAAGCTCGAGGCCAGTACGACCTCGCGCACGAGGCCCGTGAGCCGCGAGAGGAGCGTGCCGAAGCCGGTCACCAGGACGCTGGCGAGCACCCGACCGGAGCGAGGCTCGAGCTCCCGGGTCTCGATGCGGGCATTGAAGCGATAGACGAGGTCGCCGAAGCGGATGGTCTGTCCGGCTGCGAGCCGGCGCGGTTCCGTGACCGGCTCATCCTCGACCTCGATCGGGCCCTTGCGCGGCAGCAGGGTGAAGACCGTGTTCTCGCGGCTGTCGCCGCTGCGGCGGATGAGAGCGCGGGCGCCGCGGGCGCCCTCGCCGAGCCGCAGGTCGGCGGCGCGCGACGAGCCGACGAGGGTGACCGGGAAGAAGAGCTCCTCCGTCTCACCGCCCTCGCGCTCGAGACTGCCCACCATGACCTGCGTGCTGGCCGGCTCCGCGCGCCGCCTCCGACCGGCGAGTTCGCGCACGAGCCGCGCGTTGGCGGGTCCGGCGTCGGGCACGGCGAGGTTGCGTGCCGACTGCGCCATCCGGCCGAGGCGGTCGGGGTCGCCCAGGAGGTCGCGGATCTTGCGGGCGAGCTGGTCGCCGTGCACGCGGGTGATCGTGCCCTCCGTCGCCTCGTACATCTCCTCGAAGAGCACGTCCGCGCTGCCGCGCTCCTTGAGCGAGACGGCGTTGACCAGCTGGTGGTCGTCGGCGCCGTCGCTCTTGGGGATGAGCAGGGCGGGCTTGCCGAGGACGGCGAGCTCCATCACCACGCCGGCACCGGCCCGGGCGACGACGAGATCGGATGCCGCGTAGGCGTCCTCGATCTGATCGAAGTAGCGCTTCAGGATGTAGCGTTGCCTGCGTTCCTCCGGAACCTCGGCGGCACGGAGGCGGTCGTTGGTGTCCTTCCAGGCGTCGTAGTAGGAACTCTCGGTGAGTCCCGTGCTGTGGATCAGCGTGACGCGCTCGTCCTCGAGGAGGCGGGTCAGGCCCTCGACCGTCGCGCGGTTGATCGAGCGCGAGCCCATCGAACCGCCGAGCACGAAGGCGACCTGCTGATCGCGCGGAATGCGCAGGCGCTCGCGAGCCGCGAGGCGGTCACCGGCCGCGATGCGCCGCCGCACCGGGTATCCCGTCAGCGTCGCCTTGCCCGCCGGGAAGTAAGCGAGGGTCTCCTCGAAGCTCACGCCGATGCGGCTGGCGAAGCGCGCGAGGAGGAGGTTCGCCTTGCCGGGCTTGACGTTCTGTTCGTGCAGGAAGATGGGCCGTCGCAGGATGGCCGCCGCCAGCACGGGAGGCACCGAGACGTAGCCGCCGGTCGCGATGACGACCTGCGGACGGTGCCGGAGCAGGATCAGGAGGCAGCGCAGGGTCGCCCAGAGCAGGCAGACGATGAAGACGATGAAGGCGCGAGGCCGGCGCGGAGAGGCGAAGGGGCGGGCGGGGATGCCGAAGAAGCGCATCTTCGCCTTCTCGATGAACTGCCGCTCGGGTCCGCGGCCGGAGCCGATGTAGAGCAGTTCGCAATCCGGTTCCTGATCGAGCAGCTCGCGGCTGATGGCGACGTTGGGCATGACGTGGCCGCCCGTGCCGCCGCCCGTGAACAGATAGCGCTTGCCCTCGGTCAAGACCTGCCCCTGCATTCCGACGGAGCCGCGGCCCTCCCGGGCCATCCGCCGGTTTCCCTCCCGGACCCCGGTTTCGCATCGGAGGCTCCCTCGCCGGCCGCCTCCCCGCGCCTGTCCCGGGCGCGCATCTTCCTGCCGGGCAAGAGCTTGCCCGCGAGCCCGCCCGGACCCGGAGAAGGGATGCGCGTCACGAGGATACTCCGGGGAGGGGGCAGTCCGGGCGCCCGGCAACCGCTGCGGACCGGGGGCAGCGGGGCGCAGGCCCGGAAAGGTTCCGGGGCAGAAGGCTTGGCGCCCCCGCAGCGAGCGGGGCAGACTGGGAGGTCCCGGGAACGCGGCCCTTTCCGGGCCCATTCAGGAGCCAGACCCGATGATCAAGATCCGCCTCATGTGCCTCCTCGCCGCCCTCCTGGCGGTCGTCGCGGCGGCGCCGCTCTCGGCCCAGCAGCCGCCGGACATCCTCTACCTCAAGTTCAACGAGGGGGCGGGGAGCACGACGGCCGACCACGCCGTTCCGGGCACCGGGGCGGCTCCGACCCTCTTCGGCGGCGCCGGCTGGGACATCGTGACCTCGATCATCGGGGCGGCGGCGCTGAAGACCGGACCGAATCCCGGCGACATCGCGGCCACGAACGTCCCCTTCAGCCTCAGCGGCTCCTGGACGATCGAGTGCGCCTTCCTCGACCTGAACGGCGGGACCTTCAACACGCTCTTCGGTGACAGCTCGGCCGGCGGCTTCGCCTGCAACAAGATCGTGGGCTTCGCCGGCACGGACCTCACGCTCTCGGGCGGCGGCCTGAACGCCGTGACCATCACCAACTTCGGGGTCGCGGCCTGGGGCCAGGTCGCCTACGTCCACGACGCCGTCGCGGCCAACATCAAGGTCTACCTGAACGGGAACCTCCTCAACACGGTCGCGCAGCCGGCGGGCCTCACGATCACGGGCAGCTCGACCAGCGGGCTCAAGATCGGCGGGGATTCGGTCGGCGGACCGATCTGGACCGGCTCCATCGACGAGTTCCGTATCTGGGGCAGCGCCCGGAGCCAGGCCGACATCCAGGCCAACCTGTTCAGCGAGATCGCGGGCATCCCCGATGACCTCGGGCTCCAGAGCCTCGATTCACCCCTCGCGCCGGCCCAGGACTGCGCCGCGCTGGGCGCGCTCGAGACCATCGGTTTCACGGTCGTCAATGCCGGCGCCAACGCCATCGCCCCGGGCACGAGCTTCATCGCCACCTACTCGGTGAACGGAGCGACCCCGGTCGTGGAGAGCTTCAGCATCGCGACGGCCCTGGCGAACGGTCAGACCGCCAGCTTCAACTTCGCCGCGCCGGCGGACCTCATGAGCCCGGGCGAGCGCCAGATCGCGCTCACGATCAGCTACCCGGCCGACCTCAACGCCGGCAACGATGCCTTGACGGAGACCTTCGCGCCGGGCGTCGGCCTCGTGACGAGCTTCCCCTTCGTCGAGAACTTCGATTCCCTGCCCGCCGGGTCCGGAACGACGCCCCCGGCCGGATGGACGCAGGACCAGAACGACGCCAGCGGCTCCGACGGCGACTGGCGCTTCCGCGACGGTCCGACGCCCACCGTCAACACCGGCCCGGACTTCGACCACACCACCGGCGTCGCGGGCCAGGGCCACTACGCCCATGTCGAGGACAGCCAGGCGAACCACGCCCAGGTCAACCTGCTCTCGCCCTGTCTCGATCTCGCCGGGCTCGCCAGCCCGCGCGTCAGCCTCTGGTTGCACAGCCGGAACGACCAGTCGCCCACGACCACCTTCGAGAACTCCTTCTCGCTCGACGTCATCCTGCCGTCCGGAACCGTCGTGATGGACGCGATCGGTCCCATCGGTCACCAGGGCCCGGCCTGGCAGCAGCATGCCTACGATCTCTCGCCCTTCGCCGGCGTCGTCGTCCAGCTCCGCCTGCGCGGGCGCAGCGACGGCGGCGGCGGCAAGCACGACCTCGCCGTGGACGACATCGTCGTCGCCGACCTCAGCCCGGGCATCGGCCAGGCGCCGCAGGCGGGTCTCGCGACCCTCGATCTCAACAACGCCCTGAGCCCCCTCCTCGGCGCCGTCAGCACCGGCGACAACGGGCCCTATGCGACGACGGCCTCGGTCGGCGGACCTCTCGTCTACACCCTCGGCGGCGTCCCCGGTCAGCCCGTCATCCTGCTCTTCGGCCCGCTCAATCCGGTCGCCGCCACCTTCCCGATGATCGGCCAGATGGACATCGGCGGCCTGCCCGATCCGCTGACCGGCATCCCGATGGGCATCCAGGTGCTCGGCAACGGCCACAACCCGCTCGACTTCATCGATCTGCTCTTCGTGATCGGCGGCAGCGGCGAGA
>JBFIHP010000138.1:0-7315 GCA_041601735.1 Planctomycetota bacterium
CAGGATGGCCTCGAAGGTCCGATCCGGCGCGAAGCTGTCGTAGGCGGCCTCGAGGGCCGGAAGGAGCCGCCCGAGGGCCTCGGCCTCGTCATGCATCGGAATCACGATGGAGAAGTCCATCGCGATGTATAACAATCCCCCCTGGTCGCGGCCGACGGGCGGCGGCGCCGATCGAGGCAGAAATCGAAGGAGCAGGAACGTGGCCTCAGCCCGGACCTTCCGCGTCCACGAACTCGGCTGCAAGGTGAACCAGTGGGAGGGCCAGTGGCTCCGGGAGGGCCTCGAGGCCCTCGGCCTCGAGGAGGCCCGGCCGGAGTCGTCCGCCGATCTCTTCCTGGTGAACAGCTGCTCCGTGACCGAGTCGGGCGGCGCCAAGAGCCGGCACTCGGTGCGCCACTTCATGCGGCGCAATCCCGCGGCGCGGGTGATCGTCACCGGCTGCTACGCCGAGTCCGACCGCGAGATCGTCGAGTCCCTGCCCGGCGTGGTCCGGACCTTCGGCAACCAGGAGAAGGCCGAGATCGTTCCCTGGATCGCGCGTTCGATCCTCAACATGGACGGCGAGCTGCCCGATCTGCCGCGCGGCATCTCGCGTTTCGCCGGTCACACCCGCGCCTTCGTGAAGATCCAGGACGGCTGCCGCGACAACTGCGCCTTCTGCATCATCCCGAGCCTGCGAAGCGAGATCGAGAGCCGTCCGGCCGCCGAGGTCGTGGCCGAGGTGCGCAGGCTCGTCGATCGCGGGCACCAGGAGGTCGTCCTCACCGGCGTCCACCTCGGCTACTTCGGCTGGGAGCGAGGCGAGAAGCGGGCGGTGATCGAACTGCTCGAGCGCCTGAGCGGGATCGAGGGCCTGCGGCGGCTCAAGGTCTCGAGCATCGAGGTGCACGAGATCGACGAGGAGATGGTCGATCTCTTCGCCGCGCGTGAGGTCTTCGTGCCCCACTTCCACCTGCCGCTGCAGGCCGGGAGCGACGCGACCCTGCGCCTGATGCGGCGCAAGTACAACCTCGCGCGTTTCCGTCACGCCGTGTCCCTCCTCCGGGCCAAGCTCGACGATCCGGCGCTCACGACCGACCTGATCGTGGGCTTCCCGGGCGAGTCCGAGGCCGAGTTCGACGCCTCGATGGAGTTCTGCGCGGAGATGGGCTTCGCCAAGATGCACGTCTTTCCCTACAGCGTCCGCCGCGGCACGGCCGCCGAGACCATGCCGGGGCACCTGCCCGCGGCCGAGATCGTCCGGCGCAAGAAGATCGCAGCCGAGCTCGACGACCGGATGGCCGAGGACTACCGCCGCCGATTCCTCGGTCGCATCGTCCCGGTCCTGGCCGAGGAGCGCGCGGGGCTCATGCCCGGCAGCCTGACCGGACTCTCCGATCGTTTCATCCGGGTCGATTTCGCGGCGCCGGACGAGTTCATGAATCGCATCCTGCCGGTCCGACTGGACGAGATCCGCGGCGATCGGCTCATCGGCAGCCTGGTCCGGGAGACGGCATGAGCGAGCGGCCGAAGCTGGACCACGACCTCGCCCGCGCCATCGCGCTCGCTCTCGAGTCGGAACAGGCCTTCGGGCTCCGGGAACTCCCGCGCGGCGCCGCCCTCGCCGCCGAGGCGGAGACCGCCGGCCCCGCGACCCGGAGCCTCGAGAGCATCGCCGAGACCATCGCCTCCTGCCGGGCCTGCGGTCTCTGCGAGACCCGTGACCGGACCGTCCCGGGGCAGGGCGCGTCGCGAGCGCGGCTCCTGTTCGTGGGGGAGGCCCCCGGCGCCGACGAGGACGCGAGCGGCCAGGCCTTCGTGGGTCGTGCCGGTCAGCTCCTCACCAAGATGATCGAGGCCATGGGGCTCTCGCGGGACGAGGTCTTCATCGCCAACATCCTGAAATGCCGCCCGCCCGAGAACCGCAAGCCGCGCCCTGACGAGGTCGGCGCCTGTTTCCCCTACCTGCTCGATCAGATCGATCTGCTCCAACCGGAGCTGATCTGCGCCCTCGGGGCCACGGCCGCCGCGAATCTGCTCGAGCGCGACGAGGGCATAGGCCGCCTCCGCGGCCGGGTCTTCGATTTCCAGGGCCGTCAGCTGATCGCCACCTATCATCCGAGCTACCTCCTGCGGGAACCGGCCAGAAAGCGCGAGGCCTGGCAGGATCTACAGCTCGCCATGCGCATTCTCGGGCTCGAAGAGCCGGGGCGCGGAAGCTCGCGAACTTGACCCTTAGTCCGTGCGCCGACTATATTTCCTGTCCGCACGCGCGATTCGCGCTGGAATAGGAATTGAGAATGGCCGATCTTCCCGTCTGGGGAATCCACATCACGACCGCCTCGGTCCGCGGGGTGAAGCTCGAGAGGATCGAGGGCGAACTCCGGGTCGTCGCGCACGATCAGGCCGATTTCGCGGACGACATCGAGGACGTCAACAGTCTCGACCGGCACATCGCGCTCGTGCATGCCCTCGCCATCTTCATGAAACGGCACGACCTGAGCCGTTCGCGCGTGATGGTGTCGGTCGATGCCGTGACCGCCTTCAACCGCTTCCTGAGCGCCCCTCTGGTCGAGAACGAGAACCTGATGCGGATCCTCGCCTACGAGGCGCAGCAGCAGATCCCCTTCGATCTGGAGCAGGTCCACTGGGATCACAAGGTCCTGGCCGTGCGCGATGCCGACCGCGAGGCCGACGTCCTCCTGTTCGCGATCAAGAAGGACGTGGTGGACGAGCGCCTGCGGCGCCTGCAGAAGATCCGCTTCCCGGTGGACGGCGTGCAGCTCGGACCCGTCGCCCTCTACAACTTCGCGGTCAGAGAGCGCCTCGTGCGCGACGGTCAGGTCCTCGTCTCGGTCGATTTCGATCGCACCGACGTCGTCGTCTGCCAGGGCAAGAGGCTCTGGTTCCGCAGCCTCCCGATCGGCTTCCATCCGGTCTTCCGGGCCGTCGCGACGGCCTACGAGGTGACCCATCGCCAGGCCGTCAAGATCGTCCGGGGCGAGCTGGAGGTCGATGACGATCGCCCCCTGCGCGAGGCCCGCCGCGACGTCGCCGAGCGCGTCGCCCGCGAGGTCGCGCGGATGGTCTCCTATTTCGGCGGAGCCATTCCCGAGCTCGAACCCCGGAGCCTCGTGCTCTTCCCGGGCAGCGTCATGACGCCGCCCATCGGGCCCATGGTCGCGAAGCTGACCGGGCTCGAGGTCCATGAGTTCAAATCCTTCCGTCAGCTCCCCGTGGCGATGCCCGAACTCTCGCCGAACCTGGCCGGCCTCGCCCACGCGGCCGGTCTGGGTCTCCAGCTGATGGGCGAGGCCGACATCGACGTCAAGCTCTACCCGCCCGATCTCGAGCGGGTCATCGCCGGTCGTCGGGTCTTCTGGGCCGCCGGCACCGTCCTCCTCTTCGTGATGGTCGCGGCCATGTGGATGATGGTCGATTCCTCCCAGGGCCAGCTGGCGGAGGCCGATGCGGCCCTGGGTGCGAAGGTGCAGGAGGCGGACAGGCTCCGGAAGGCCTTCGCCGAGGAGCGGCGAGAACGACAGATTCGCGACGAGATGCTGCCCCTCGCGGCGGCCGGAAGGCACCGTCTCGCGCCCGTCCGGGCCGCCGACGGTCTGCTCCGGGCCCTCGATGCCGCGGGCGCGGATCTCGGGCCCGACGATCGCCTCTATCTCGCCGCGCTCGATACGAAGATCGTCTCCGAGGCCGGCCCCGACGGCGGCTCGGTCAGCGACGCCGGTCGTCGCCGGGTCGAGATCGTCCTCGGCATGGTCGATCGGGGCGAAGAGGGGCAGGTCGAGAAGGCCGTTCGGGAACTCCTCTGGCCGCGGCTGGAGGCGACCGGGCGCTACCGCGAACTCGAGATCGGCGAGTCCTTCGATTCGATCCAGCTCGCCCCGAGCCCGAAGGGCGGCACGCCCGGCGTCGAATACCGCCGGAGCTTCACCATGCTCGAGCTGAGCCTGCTCTTCGAGGACCGGAACGAGGAGGAGCGGCCATGAGCAAGTACGGCTTCTGGATCCTGCTCGCGGCCTGTCTCGCGGCGATCGGAGCGCTCTACGGCCTCGAGGTCCGCAAGAGCGGTCGGCGGCTCGAGGAGGCGGCCAACCGGGCTCGCGAACACGCGAGTGACGCCCGCGTTCTCGCCGCCGAGGCCGTCGGTCGCGACGCGATCGCCGGTCTGCGCGAGGCCCAGGGCAAGCTCCTGGCCCATCGCGACGATCTCGCCGGCTTCTTCGCGTCCCGTGACGCCGAGAACCTGGACTGCTGGTTCCCCGACCTGCGGATGCCCTGGAAGTCGGCGCCGCGTCCCGAGGCCTTCAGGCGCGAGTATCAGCTGGCGCAGGACCGATTGGCGCGCGAGACCAGACGGCTTCTGGCCGCGGCCGGCGCCCCCGAGGTCGCCATTCCGCTGATCACTCCCGACGAACTCGACCCCAAGGCCTTCGCCGGTCCCAAGGAACTCGGCGCGGAGATGCGGCGACGCCAGCGCGAATTCTGGGTGCAGGACCATCTCCTGCTCGCCTTCGCCCGTCAGGGAGCCTGGCCGACCCGGCCCCTGCGGGGCGGCGAATCGACGGGCGTCAGCACGGGTTCCGGCGGCGAGGCCGTGTTCGAGCGCTTCCGCTTCGACATCCAGGTCTGGGCCGATCCGGGTCGTGTTCTCGACGTGCTGCATGCCTTCGACGCACCCTTCGTGCACGTCACGGAGGACGGTCAGCGCATCGACATCGCGCTCAACGCGCTGATCGACAACGTCTCGATCCGCGCCCCCGAACTCGACGAGACTCTGATCGCGACCTTCAAGGATCGGCCGCCGGTCCAGGTGAGCTTCTACCTGACCATCCTCGACTACAAGCCCGAGAGCGGGAGTTGACGATGCCGAGCCAGGAGTGTGGGCCGTGAGCAAGTTGATGGACTCGATCGATCTCGTCGTCTTCGTGCTGGTCCTGCTCTTCGTGGGTTTCGTCCTGGGCACGGGTCTCGGAGTCGGGCATGACACGCGCGACACCGCGATGGAGGACCTCGAGGAAGCCGAAGTGGTTCTCGAGCAGGCCCTGGTCGAACAGAAGTACAGCGACGATCCCGGGGCCGCGATCGTCGAAGAGGCGGTCCTCCTGCCGCGTGGGGTTCGTGCCGACTGGTTGCCCGAATCGACTCCGGTGGCCCTCTCCGCCGATCTCTTCCGGCATCCCGGGGCCCTGGCCGACCTGATCGAGGGGCGCGACCTGGCCCTGCGCTTCTCGAAGCCGGTGGACCTGGTGCTCGACGCCAGTCCCGGGCTCATCCGTCTCGCCTGGTCGCGGCCCGAGGGCGACACGATCGAGGCGACCTCCCATCGCGTCTACCGGAGCAGCCCGGGGGAGGGCGAGAAGATGATCGCCGAGGTCGAAGGGGCCCTGCGGATCGAGGACCGCAACGTCCGTCCCGGCCAGCGCTACCTCTACCACGTGTCCGCGGTGACGAAGGACCCCGCGATGGTCCGGAACGGCCGGGAGGAATCCGACCGGGCCGGCCCGGTCGAGGTCCGGGCCGCCCGGGACTTCGAGATCGTCGCGCTGAGAGCCGCCGAGGACGGCTCCAGCGCCCGTTTCCTGGTCCGGAAGCTGATCGCCGGGGTCTGGCACGAGAAGGAGTTCGATGCCGCGGTGAACGGCGAGGTCGGCAGCGCCGATCCCGGCTCCGGCGTCGATTACGGCACCAAGAGCGACTTCCTGCGGGTCGAGGTGGAAGCGAAGAAGCTGCCGCAGGAGCGCGACGAGGTGAGCTTCGACGCCCAGGGCCGGGTGCTCCTCGAGGCCGGGCAGCCGATCACGCGCCGCGTCGCCTTCGAACGGGTCGTGGAGACGCGCTGGGCGGTGCTCCGCAACGAACTGGGTGAGGAAGAGAAGGTCCCCTTCGCCTCGCCCTGAGGGCCGATACGGCCCGCGCTCGGGGCCGGTCGCCGGATCGGGGGTTTACAGTCCCGGAGGTCGGCCGGTTTCAAAACTCCAAGTTCTTTTGGCGCAGGACTTTGTGTCCCAAATTGGTCGCGCGGCGGGGGAATGACGGGGAGGCTTGCATCTTGGGGGTGCACTTCTATAATTCGCTTCCAACCACGGGAAGACAGAAACAAGGAATGGTCCCACCGCGCCTCCGCGAACGAACCCGGCAAGTCCAGCTTCCGGGTCTCGCTTGAATCACGGAGTCGAAGGAAAAACGAACCGCGGATGGGAAGACGGGAGATGTCAATGAATCTGTCGAAGTCGTCGGCTCTGTTCTGGAGCCTGCTCGCCGCGCTCTTTCTGATCACGGCATGCAGCTCCGACGAGAGCCAGATGAAGGGCGCGGACAACGGCGGCGACGCCATGGTGTCCGAGACCGGAACGCCGCAGGACGCCGAAGCCCTGGCGCGTGCGCGCATGGACGAGGAGCGTCGCCAGTCTCTGGTGAGCGATCTTCTCGGCCGCGCTCGCAGCGCTGCGAACGAAGGCCGTCACGCCGACGCCAAGGGCCTCTACCGCCAGGCGCTCGACTACGAGCCGACCAACTCCGAGGCCTCTCGCGGCTACGCCGCGATGGTCGAGGTGCTGACCGGCGCCAAGCAGGACGAGAACTTCGACGAGGCCGTGGCTCGTCAGCAGGAGCGCCAGTCGAAGGCGCAGTTCTTCTTCCGGCGCGGCATCGAGGCTCGGGCCGAAGGCAACCTCGGCGACGCGGTCGATGATCTCGATCGTGCCTACCAGCTGCTCAAGTTCTCGGAGTCGCCGCTCGCGATCGACCTGAACGCGGACATCGTCAAGCGCGCGCTCGACGAGACCCGCGAGCTGAAGGACCGTGAGGACCGGATGCGCGCCCAGGCCGAGCAGGACGAGATCGCCTCGCGGAACGCCGCCGAGGAGGAGCGCGAGCGCCTCGAGCTCGACCGCAAGCTGAAGGCCCTCTGGGAGTCGCTCCTCGACAACTTCGAGGCCGAGCGCTACGAGCGCGCCGAGCGCATCGCCGACGCGATCCTCGCCCTCGACTACAAGGATCAGGAAGCGGCCCAGGTCAAGGAATCGGCCCGCCGCGCCCGCCTCGCGCTGATCGAGGGCGAGAACATCGCCAACATCCGCGAGCAGACCCAGCGCACCTTCTCGGACATCAAGGAGAAGATGCTGCCCCCGGTCGGCGACGTCGGCTTCCCCTCCGCTCGCGAGTGGAAGGGCATCACCGATCGCGGACCGATCCAGATCAGCCGTCAGGCCATCGCCGAGGAGACCGAGCGCGACCGTACGGTCCGCGAGCGTCTCGCCCAGACCGTGCTCCCGAAGGTCGATTGGAACGGCAAGACCCTCCCCGAGGTCGTCGATGA
>JBFIHP010000139.1:0-7267 GCA_041601735.1 Planctomycetota bacterium
CAGCGGCTCGCCGTCCTTCCTGAGCGGGCAGACCTGGCGCTTCCAGGCGATCATCTACGATGCCAGCGTCGTGGTCTCGCAGCAGGGCGCCGGAGCCACGAACCTCGGCTTCACCAATCCGGTCTGGATCACCTATCCCTGATCCGCCAGGCCGCGTCGATCCGAGAAGGGCCGCCCGCTTACCCGGGCGGCCCTTCTTCGTGGCCGGGGCTCGCGGGTTCACTTCCGGGTCGCCTGCGGCCATGATGTCGCCATGGACCGCAGCACCGCCGTACTCATCACGCTGGTCGTCTACAAGATCGTGCTGGTCGGCATCGGCGTCCTCGCCAGCCGCCTGAGCCGGAGCGAGGAGGACTTCTTCCTCGGCGGCAAGAAGCTCGGTCCGCTCGTCTCGGCGATCTCGGCCTCCGCCAGTTCATCCTCGGCCTGGACGCTGCTCAGCGTGAGCGGCATGGCCTACTCGCAGGGGCTCGCGGCGCTCTGGCTCTTTCCCGCCTGCGTCGGCGGCTTCGCGCTCAACTGGTTCGTCGTGGCGCCGGCCCTGCGCCGGCACATCGAAGGCCGACCGGCGATCACCATGATCGACGTGATCGCGGGCGGCGCCGGCAGGTGGGCCGCCCCGGTGGCTACCTATGCCTCGGTGATCATCGCCGCGCTCTTCACCGTCTACGTCGCCAGCCAGTTCAAGGCCGCCGGGCTCACCTTCGCCGAGATCTTCGACATCGAACTGTACGAGGCCACGCTGATCGGCGCGGCGATCGTCATCTTCTACACCCTGCTCGGCGGTTTCTGGGCCGTGAGCCTCACCGACACGCTCCAGGGCCTGCTCATGGCGGCCACCGCGGTCATCCTGCCGCTCGTCGCCTTCTTCCACGTCGGTCCCGGTGAGTTCGCCGCCGGTCTGCAGGCCGTCGCCGACGAGGACTTCCTCGATCCGACGCATGGACGGACCCTGATCGCCGGCTTCGGTTTCGTCCTCGGCCTCTTCGGCATCGGGCTGGCCTATCCCGGTCAGCCGCACGTCGTGAATCGCTTCATGGCGCTCAAGAAGGGGGCGCGCAGTCTCGGCCGTGCGCGGCTCTACGCGATGACCTGGGCCGTGCTGATCTACGCCGGCATGATCCTCCTGGGCCTCTGCGGGCGCATCCTCCACCCGGTGCTCGGCAACGACGAGAAGATCCTCATCCGCGTCGCCAACGAGTCTCTGCCGCCGGTCATCGGCGGCGTGATGATCGCCGCGATCCTGTCGGCGATCATGTCCACCGCGGACAGCCAGCTCCTCGTCGTGGCCTCGAGCCTGACGCACGATCTCCGGCGCGGTCGCAAGGCGCCCATCGACATCGTCAGGCGCTCGCGGCTGGCGATTCTCGGCACCGGACTGGTGGCGGTCCTGGTCGTGAACACCTGGGACGAGAGCATCTTCAACAGCGTGCTCTTCGCCTTCTCGGCGATGGGCTCGGCCTTCGGTCCGTTGCTGCTCGCGACGATCCTCAGGGGTCCGGTCGGGCCCCATCGCAGCATGGCCGCGATCACGGTCGGGCTCGGCGGGACGATCCTGGCCCGCTTCGGGTTCGAGATCCCGCCGGATCATCAGGTCTTCTGCGAGTACTTCCTGCCCTTCCTGGCCGCCTCGGCGATCGTCTTCGGCAAGCGCCGCGGCTGAGTCAGAGCTTCGGAGCGTGCCGCAGGAGGAGGTCGAAGAGCGGGTTCTCCGGCATGTCCTTGCGCCAGGCGAGGTGGACCGGGAAGGACGCGCGGGGCTTGCGGATGGGCTTCGCGACGATCCCCCGCGCCTTCGGCCCCTCGCGGTCGAGCCAGGGAACCAGGCTGAAACCGAGACCGGCTTCGACGAACGAGAGGATGCTGTCGGCGGCGGCCGCCTCGAGGACCCGCGGCGGCTCGATCCCGAAGGACGACAAGGCCTCCATCTGGAGGCGGAAGGGCAACATGTCGCGGTGGTAGCTGATGAAGGTCTCGTCGCGGAAGTCGGCGACCCGCAGGTTCTTCCGTCGCGCCTTCGGATGACCCGCGTTCACGACGAGAAAGGGGCGCAGCTCCGCCACGACCTCGAAGGCGAGATCGCGAGGAATCTCGGTGAGGTGCCCCACGAGGACGTCCACCTCGCCCGAACGCAGGGCCTGGATGTCGGGCGAGCGGACCTCGTGCAGGGCGATGACGGCGTCAGGGCGATCGGCGGCGACCCTCTTGATCCACTCCGGCAGGAGGCGACGGACCAGGATCGTCTCCGCGTGGATGATCAGCTCGCCCTTGGGCTCGCCCGCCCGGATCGCGCGCAGGACGGCCGGAAGCCCCTCGAAGAAGGGGCGGCAGAATCCGTAGAGGGCGAGACCGGCCGCGGTGGGTTTCAGGCTGTCCTTCGTGAGGCGCTCGAAGAGCACCATGCCGAGTTCGCTCTCGAGCTTCTTCACCTGCTGGTGGATGGCCGGCTGGGTGATCGGATAGGGAAAGGCGCGGGCCGCGCGGGCGTAGCCGCCCGTCTTCGCCACCCAGTAGAATCCTTCGAGACGATGCAGCTGGATCATGTCGTCACTCGCGCAGGTCGATTTCGTCCGGCGGCGCGCTGGACGCCCGGCCGACCGGCATCGGATCATAACGGAACGACGACCATCGAGGGACTTCATGAGTCGTGACTTCAGTCCGTTCGGTCTCCTTCACGCGCTCGTGGTCGTCGCCGCCGTCGTGCTCTGGGCCCTTCTCATCCGCGCGGCTGCCGCGCGCGGCAGCGCCGATCGCAGCCGTCTCGTGATTCCGCTCGCGGTGTCGATCCTCGTCGCCAACCTCTTCTGGTTCTTCCACCGACTCGAGCCCGAGCGCTACAGCCCGTCATCGTCATGGCCCTTCCAGCTCTGCGACCTCGCCTGGATGGTCGCGGCCTGGTCGCTCCTGCAGCACGACCGCGACGACTGCCCGGCGCACCAGCTGATCTTCTTCTGGGGGCTCGGCCTGAGTTCGCAGGCCTTCCTCACCCCCACGCTCGGCCGGGGGCCGGCGCTACCGCGATTCTGGTTCTTCTGGCTGGCGCACTGGCAGATCGTCGCCGCCGGCCTGCTGAACCTCGTCGTCTACGGCCGGCGACCGACCTGGCGCGGCTTCCGGCTCGCGGCGACCGCGACCGTCGTCTGCGGCCTGATCATGACGGCGGTCAACCTGCGATTCGACACCCCCTACTTCTTCACCTCAGCCGGTGAACCGGAGAATCCGACCATCATCGATCAGCTCGGCCCCTGGCCGCTGCGCCTCGTCTGGCTGGGATTGCTCGTCCTCGCCTGGTTCGCCGCCCTCCGTCTCCTCTTCGGCCGGCGACGCGCGCGGGAAGGCAAGGGGGGCGTTCAGGGTTAGAATGCCGCCATGTGCGGACGATTCACCCTCCAGGCTCCGGCCGACCTGCTCGCCGATCTCTTCGGCCACCCGCAGCTCTTCGAACTCGAGGCGCGCTTCAACATCGCCCCGACCCAGGACGTGGCCGCGGTCCGGGTCGATCGCGACGAGTCCGAACGCGAGCTCACCATGATGCGCTGGGGACTCGTGCCCTTCTTCGCCAAGGACCCCTCGATCGGGAACCGCATGATCAATGCGCGCGGCGAGACCGTGGCCGAGAAACCCTCCTTTCGCGCGGCCTACAAGTCGCGGCGCTGTCTGATCCCGACCGACGGTTTCTACGAGTGGCAGAAGGTGGACGGCGCCAAGCAGCCGCATCACGTGACGATGCCGGACGGCTCGGTCTTCGCCATGGCCGGGCTCTACGAGAACTGGCGCGACCCGAAGGGCGAGACCCTCACGAGCTGCACGATCATCACGACCGCCGCCCGCGAGGATCTGGCCTGGCTGCACGACCGCATGCCGGTGATCCTCGATCCGGAGGACTGGGAGATCTGGCTCGATCCCGAGCTGAAGGACCGCAGCGTCCTCGATCCGCTCCTCGTGCCCTGGGCCGGCGCGGCGCTGCGCACCCGGCCGGTCTCGCGCCGCGTCAACAGCCCGCGCGCCGACGACCCCGGCCTGCTCGACGACATCGCCTGAGGCCGGGTCTCAGGAGTTCTCCAGCAGGCGCGCGATGCGCTCGATTTCGGCCTGCCAGGTCCGCAGCGTGGTCATCAGGCGCAGGGCCACGGCCTGCACCTTCTCGCGATTGCCGGCGCGGAGGGCGTCGGTGAGCGGCGGCAGATCGCTGGTGCCGTAACCGCGGTCGGGCGCCGGGGCGTAGAGCGCGTGCCGATACCAGGGCCTCGCTTCGAGGCCGCCTTCGAGCAGGAGCTTGCCCTCGGCCCGGTGCAGCGCGGCGTTGATCTCCATCACCCGCTCGATCTCGAGCCCGCGTTCCAGGAGTTCCTGGCGCCGGGCGTTGATCCGTTCACCCGCCGCCTCGGATGCGCTCGCGATCTCGCGGAGCTCCGACAGATCCAGGCGCGGCTCCTTCGCCTCGAGGCGATCGGCCGCGGCCGCGAGCTCGCGCCCCGCCTCGGCGAAGTCGAAGGGCAGGATCTCGGCCCGTGCCAGGCGGCTCGTCGTCGTGGCGAGCAGCGCCGCCATCGACTCGTGGATCTTGAAGCCCGGATCACCGAATCGCTTCATGAAGACGTAGGTGTCGTAGCTCGAGTGGTAGACGCCGTTGGGTCCGCTGCTCGAGAGGTCGAGGGCAGGGATGCCGAGGTGCCCGAGGAAGACCGTGTAGTCGCTGCCGGCGCCGAGGCCGCCCATGCGCAGGGCACCCGCGGGATCGAGCAGGGACTGGAGCCTGGGCCTGCCGTCGAGGCCCGGGACGTCGGCCAGGACGCCGGCCATGAAGGAGCGCAGCGAGGGCACCCCGGCCACGTGGAGATCGGGTCCGGAAACCGCGGCATCGACGTTGATGTAGGCGACGGTCTCGGCCTGGAGTTCCGCGGCGCGTTCCTCGCCGTACTCGGTGGAGCCGATCATGCCGAACTCCTCGGCGTCCCAGAAGCAGACGCGGAGGCTCCGATCGAGCCCGTTGCCCGCGGCGCGTTCCTCGCCGAGGGCTCGGGCGGTCTCGAGCAGGACCGCGGTGCCGCTGCCCGGATCGATGGCGCCGTGCACCCAGGCGTCGCGGTGATTGCCGAGGACGACGTATTCGTCGGGATAGCGCAGGCCGGGCAGGGTGCCGATGACGTTCTCGATGGTGCGCAGGCCGTACTCGCTCTCGATGCGCAGGCGGAGTCGCACCTTGCCGCCGAGCCCGAGATGGTAGGTGCTGGGAAGCGAGCCCTGCCAGCCGTTCGGCACCGAGGGCCCGGCGAGGTTCTCGATGATCGGGGCCGCGTCCGCCGCCGAGATGGCCGTCGTCGGCAGCGCCGGCAGGGACCTCATCTCGCCGTAGGTGAGCTGCCTCGCGCCGGCGAGGCTGGGGCGTCCCGGCGTCCCCGGGTCGCCCGGGTACTCCCAGATCCGGAGGATGCTGCCGCGCTCGACGCCGGTGTAGGGCCGGAAGGGCCCCTTCGGATAGACATCGCCGCGGGCGAAGCCGTCGTCGGCGGGGTCCGAGTAGAGGATCAGACCGACCGCACCGTACTCCTCGGCGAGGGCGGCCTTCGAGCCGCGGAAGATGTGGCCGTAGCGGGCGATGACGATCGCGCCCCGCGGATCGACGCCGAGCTCGAGGAGCTTCTCGAAGTCCTCCCGCCGGGCGTAGTTCGCGTAGACGACCGGCGCCGAAAGATCGCAGTCGGGGCTGTAGGCGGAGTACGGGAGGATCGCCGGGTTGGCGGTGTCGAGGTCCCAGTTCGCCGCCTCCTCGACGAGCGAGGCCGAGAAGGCCACGGGCTGCTCCAGCTCGACCAGAATGGCGCGCGGGAAGGGCAGGAGGACCTCGTAGCTCCGGCGTTCGACCCGGAAGCCGGCCTTCTCGAGCGCCCGGGCGAGGTAGTTCGCCAGTTCGGCGTTCCGGGCGCTGCCCGCCACGTGGGGCAGACGGGTCAGCTCCTTCAGATCCTCCTCGCAGCGCGTGCCCCGGGTCCGACCTCGCAGGCGGGTCTCGGCCTGGCGTTGCAGCTGGATCCCGGCCCGCGCGAAGCCGTGGAAGGCCGGCGCCGGCGGCGGGACCTCGAGGACGGGAGAATCGGCCCCGGCGCCGCCCGTGCCGACCGCATCGCCGGTCCCGGGGGCCTTTCCGCGGTCGCTGCCGCAGCCGGTCAGGAGGAGGGCGAGGACGAGAACCGTGAATCGCGGTGCGAGGCTCATCAGTCAGGGTCTCCCGTGGTCACGGGGGAACGATAGGATCGGGGCCGGTCGGCGTCCACCGTTACCGGGTCGAAACCCGCCTCCGCCCCGGAATGCCGCCGGTTCGCTCCGGGGGTCCGACCGGGGGCTTCGGGGCGGCTTGGACGGTCCGGGCAAAAAGAAACCCCCGGGGGAATTGGCAAGTCCGGGGGTTTGAGTTCGGACCGAGGAGGGGTTTACGGGACCATTCTCGAAACGTCCGAAGCTGTCTGAATGTTACCGCCAGGTAGCGGTTGCGAGTCCCCGGTGTCACCCGGCTTCTCGACGGCTCGTCCACCAGCTTTCCTCAGCCTCTCCACCGGATCGAAAGGTCATCCCGGCTGCGATCTCGCCTCGAGGAGGCGTCGATGTGGCCGGGGAACCGGTTCGGGTGGAATTCGTCGCTCTCGAGGTCCCAGCGGGGTCCTGGAGAGCGGCGAGCCGGGCTGAACCTGGGCTCCAAGCAGGCTGGATTATAGTGCTTCGACCGGACGGGTCAACTCTCTTGCAGGCAAAGCGGAAAGCTCTCTCATCTTTCCTGACCGCTTCTCGCTGATTCCCCAAGTGCTTGTTTGGTAGAGGTTTGTGAATTCACGCCTCTTGGCGGTGCGGCCGCGTCGCGCAGCCCCGCCGACGCCCTCGGCCGGGCTGAATCCCTTGGGGGGTGCGGACTTGCAAGCGGTCTTCGCGGCGCGATCGGGGTCGCCCTTTCGCAGCCCCGTCGCCGCGCCGGCAGCGCGGGTTTTTTTGCCTTCGACGGCGGCGGAGGGGCCGGGTCGAGGCCGTCGAGCGCGCCGATCGACCGCGCCGCTCGCGACGGGGCAGGACCGTCGAATCGCGGCGGCGCAAGAATCCGACAGCTCGTCGTCGGCCGCGCGAACACCTGCGACTTCACGCGAATCGTTACCGATCCCGGACATCTTCGCCGCGTCGTTCGAGTCGGATGATCGTCGGCCGAAAGGGATCGACGGCGATGCGCAACGAACTGCGACGACGCGGTCGTCGTTCGCGCTCGTCCGCGTCGCCGTCGCGC
>JBFIHP010000140.1:0-7250 GCA_041601735.1 Planctomycetota bacterium
GGCCCACGAGGGATTTGACGACCTCTCGCCAACGTCGCGACGGCCAGGATCAGGGAGGAAGAAATGGGACTCAGAATCCAGACCAACATTGCGTCTCTGAACGCACAGCGGAACCTCGGTGCCGCGTCGAACCAGCTGGCGAATTCCTATCGCCGGCTCTCGACCGGACTTCGTATCTCCAGTGCGGCGGACGACGCCGCCGGCCTCGCCATCAGCGAGCGGTTGCGGGCACGGGTTCGCAGCATCCAGCAGTCGGAGCGCAACGCGAACGACGGCATCTCGCTGGTGCAGACCGCCGAAGGCGCCCTCAACGAGGTGAACAGCATCCTCATCCGGATGCGTGAGCTCGCCATCCAGTCGGCGAACGGCACGCTCGCGACCCAGGATCAGAACACCTTGAACGAGGAGTTCCAGGCGATCATCAGCGAGATCGACCGCATCGCCAACGCGACGAGCTTCTCCGGTCTTCAGCTCCTCGACGGCACCACCGGCGCGGTCCAGCTCCAGATCGGTCCCGGCACCACCGCCGGCGTCGATACCCTCGCGGTCTCGCTGGTCGAGACCACGGCCTCGAATCTGGGGCTCAACGCCCTCTCGATCGCCGCAGGCGCCTCGATCACGGCGGCCATCCAGGGCATCGACATGGCCATCAACACGGTGACCCAGCTGCGCGGCAGCCTCGGTGCGACCCAGAATCGCCTCGAGAGCACGATCACCCAGCTCCAGATCGACGAGGAGAATCTCTCGGCGGCCGAGTCGCGCATCCGCGACCTCGACATCGCCCAGGAGACCGCGAACCTCACGCGGTCCTCCATTCCCCAGCAGGCGGCCATCTCGATCCTGTCCCAGGCCAACGTCCAGCCTCAGGCCGCGTTGTCCCTGCTCCAGGGCTAAGAGCCGCCTGAACGGCCGACCGCCGATCGGGCGCTTCGAGCGCCCGGCAGGTCCGGCCGCGATCCCCCTGATTCGCCGGGATTCCCGGGTCGCTCGCGAGGGCGACCCGGGACGACCCCCCCGGGTCAAAAACCGTCCGGACTGGGTTTTCCGGAAAGGAACCGGCAAGGGCTAAGCCCGGGTTCCGCTCGGCCGAAAAGAAGACATGGACCGTACGACGTGGACGGTCCCGGTCAGGTATCGCCACGGAGGCATGGTCATGAGCAGCATCAGTTTCGGCGGACTCGCAACCGGTCTCGACACCGGCGCCATCATCCGGCAGTTGATGCTCCTGGAAGCGAGACCGCTCCAGCGCCTCGAACAGCAGCGCGCCGACACGGCCCGCAAGCAGACGACCATCGGTGCCTTCGAGAGCAAGCTCAAGACCCTCGCCGACCGCTTCAAGGACCTGAAGGACTCCGACGAGCTCAAGCTCTTCACCGGCAACAGCACCGACGAGGACGTTCTCAACATCAGCGCCGAGGGCGGCGCGGTTCCGGGTGCCTTCGCCATCGACGTGATCAAGCTGGCCGAGGCCGAGAGCCACTCCTACCAGCAGTCCTTCACCGATACCGACACGACCACCTTCAGCGGCGGCACCGTCGACATCACGGTGGACGGTAACACGACGAACATCACGGTGGACGCCACCGACACGCTCAACTCGCTCCGCGACAAGATCAACGCCTCCGACTCAGGCGTGCGCGCCTCGATCATCAACGACGGCACGAACTACCAGCTGGTGATCGCCTCCGAGAAGACCGGCACCGACAACGCCTTCTCGATCGTCTCGAGCGGCTTCTCCGGCGACGATCCCTTCGCGAACGACAACCTGCTCAACGCCGCCGAGAACGCGGTCTTCACCATCGACAACCTCTCGATCACGAGCCAGTCGAACGACGTCGAGGACGTCGTCGAAGGTGTGACCTTCGAGCTGAAGAGTGCCGGCACCGCAAACGTGAGCATCGACTATGACCGAAGCGGCATCGCCGACAAGATCGAGGACGTCCTCGACGCCTACAACGACGTGATGAGCTTCATCAAGGGTCAGAACGACCGCCAGGACGTGTCGCTTCGCGCCATCGAATCGGCGTTGAAGGGAGGCGTCCAGACCGGCCTGGACTCGAACGACTTCGACTTCACGGCGCTCTCGCAGGTCGGCATCACGACCGACGCGGCCGGCAAGCTCAAGCTCGACCGTTCGAAGCTCGACGACGCGATCGACGGCGACTTCAACTCGCTCACGGAGCTCTTCGCCGGCAAGGAGGACGAGAGCGCCACCGGCATCGCGCACGTCTTCGATCGTCTCTTCTACGGCGATCCCGACGCCGGCAACCAGGACCCGTCCTCGGCCGGCATCCTGAGCCCCGGCAACGGGATGCTCCAGGCCCGGAAGGACACGCTGGCCTCGCGCCTTCGTGACTACGACAACCGCATCGCGACCGCCGCGAACCGGCTCGACAAGAAGGAGGTCAACCTGACCCGCCGCTTCGCGGCCTTCGAATCGCTCAGTTCGAAGTACCAGGCCCAGGCCTCGTTCCTGTCCTTCTACGGCGCATAGGACCGAAATCGACAAGGGATTGGCGAGGGTCGGAAGCCCTCGTCGTGAATGGAAGAGGGGAAGACACCAGTGACGATCATGAACGCGACCTTTGAATACACGAAGAACAACGTGCTCACGGCATCCCGGGCCAAGCTCGTGGTGATGATGTACGAGGGCGCCATCCGCTTTGCCGAGCAGGCGCGCTTCCAGCTCGGTCGCAACAACCACGCCGCCTGCGGCACCGCGATCAGCAACTGCTACAACATCGTCTCCGAGCTGAAGATCTCGCTCGACTACGAGTCCGGCGGCGCCGCAGGCAAGAAGATGTCGGAGGACCTCGCGAACCTCTACACCTTCGCCATGGACAAGCTGGTCGAGGCCAACCTCGAGCGCGACGACGAGAGCCTCGTCGCCGTCCTCGACGTGCTCTCGACCTTGAAGGAAGCATGGGACCACGCGGCCACGCAGGCTTGAAGAAAGGCGCGCAGTGAATCACCACCAGACGAACAGCATCAGCGCCGACTTCTGGGAGAAGCTGAAGCGCATCCGGTCGCTCTCCCGGCTCGTGCTCGTCGCCCTCGAGGAGGACGACGTCGACCGGGTCGAGCGCCTCTCGAAGGAGAGCGAGCGCCTGATGGCCGAGATCCGCCCGACGGTCGAGGCCCGCGGCGAGGTCGTCGAACGCAACGAGGACGACATCCAGATGCGCGAGCTCCTCGGCGAGCTGGGACGCATGAACCAGCGCATCCTCGAGGTCCTCGACGAACGCCGCGAGGAGGTCCGAGCCGAGCTGGGCCGAGTCCGCGACGGCAAGCTCAAGCTCGTCCATTACCGCAACAGCGCCGAGCGCGAACCGGAACTCCTCGACGTCAACAGCTGATCCGGAGTCCATCGACCAACCGAGACGGGGCCCCCCAACCTCCCGAGGATCGCGGGCCCCGCCACGTTCCGGCACCGGTGCTGGAGCACCGGCTTCAGGTTCTGTCGGAAGACCGCCAACGACCGGAGTCGAGCGGACCTAGGGTGCCTGGACCTTTCTGCCGGGGCGCTCTCCGGGCCGTTCGAGAACCAGGATCGTATTGCGCCCCGGCGGAAAGTGCCTGGCACCGTATGTTCGCGCGACCGCATACCACTTTCCCGACAGCACCATCAGCCGGCATCGATCACCCGGTAGCTTCGGAGATCCGCCTGAATGCGTCGCTCCAGAGGAAGCTGGAGCACCGGCTTCAGGTTCTGTCGGAAGACCGCCAACGACCGGAGTCGAGCGGACGTAGGGTGCCTGGACCTTTCCGCCGGGGCGCGGGGTGAGACTGCTGAGGTCCAGGGCATCAAGATGCTCTCATGGGAGCCGAGAGAACGGTGTACTCGAAGGTCCGGGTTGGCGGCGCTCTCGGCTGGTCAGACGTCGGAATTCAGAGGCGAGAATCCAAGAAGGCAGTCGCTGCCGCGGTCTCCAAGGCACCCCAGGTCGGCTCGCCCTGCGTGGATGCCGGCGATCAGACCCTCCCGAATGTCGGCACGACCGACCTGACCGGCCGGACCCGCATTCTCCTCGGCGAGGTGGACATGGGCTGCCATGAGGCGCGCACGCTGGCGCATCATCCGGCCGCCGCGGGGATGGCGGGCGCAGCCGGAGCGAACGGTCCCTTCGACCTGCTGAAGATCAACGGCAGCGCGGGCGGCGTCGATCGCCGGGTCACCGTCGGCGTCGGCAGCTCGTCGGTCGTGACCATGGACACGCCGCCCACGGGCGTCGCCTCCGCGAACTTCGTGATCTTCGGCCTCCTCGGCGAGGCCGACGTCGAGACGGCGATCCAGCTGCCCTACGGCATCGGCGAGATGATGTTCGCTCCGCAGCCGATGGTGCCGGCCTTCCTGCACTGGCTCTTCTTCACCTACACCGACAACTTCAATCCTGCTGCTCCGCAGTTCACGGGCTCGACGCCGACGGCCTGGTCCTCGGGCCTCGGCCCGGCGATCCCCTTACCGCTCACCCTCACGCTCCAGGGCGTGATCGAGGAGGCGCCCGGCGTCTACGTGCCCACCAACGCCGTCCTCTTCGAGGTCCAGTGACCGGCGGGGCCCGTCCATGAAAGAAGCGGGCCGCCGACCCGGAGGTCGCGCGAGGATCAGGAGTAGTACTTCTCGGCGTACTCGCGGACCATGCGCTGGGTCGTGAAGTAGGGCGTGACCGTCTTGATGCTCTCGCGCATGCGGGCGATCCAGCCCTGGGGCAGACCCTGCTCGTCGCGCTCGTAGAAGAGCGGGACGATCTCGTTCTCGAGGATGTTCATCAGGCTCTCGGCGTCCTCGGCGTCTACCACCTCGGCCGGACGGTCGTCCCAGCCCTTGCCGATGGTCCAGCCGTTGAGCGGGCTCTCGCCCTCGACCCACCAGCCGTCGCGGGTCGAGCAGGTGAGGCCGCCGTTCGGGCAGACCTTCATGCCGCTGGTGCCGGAGGCCTCTTTGGGCGGCCGCGGGTTGTTGAGCCAGACGTCGCAACCCTGGACGAGTCGGCGACCGAGGCCGATGTCGTAGTCCTCGAGCAGCAGCAGCCGGCCCTTGAACTCGGGATCGAGGGCGAGCTCCTGCACCTCCTGCAGGAGGCGCTTGCCGGCGTCGTCGGCGGGGTGGGCCTTGCCGGCGAAGAGGATCTGCACCGGGCGCTCGTCGTTGCCGACCAGGCGCTTCAGGCGATCGAGGTGGCGGAAGAGCAGGGTCGCGCGCTTGTAGGTGGCGAAACGGCGGGCGAAACCGATCGTGAGCGTGTCGCGATCGAGGCCCATCGTCTTCAGGAGCAGGGTGTCGCGGTCGAAGTTGCGGACGATGAGCTGGTGCTGGGCCCGACGACGCGCGTTGTAGACCAGGCGCGTGCGCTGGCGGCGCCGGGCCTCCCAGAGATCGGTGGCCGGGATCTGATCGACCTTGTCCCACATCGCGCGGTCCTCGATGCGAGCGAGCCAGTCGGGCGCGAGGTAGTGATCGAAGATCTGGCGCATCTCGCGGCCGATCCAGGCGCCGGTGTGGATGCCGTTGGTGACATGGCCGATCGGGACCTGATCCGTCGGCAGCTCCGGCCACATGCAGTTCCACTGTTTGCGCGAAACCTCGCCGTGGAGGCGGCTCACGCCGTTGATGTGCTCGGCGAAGCGGATCGCGAGCGACGTCATCTCGAAGTCGCCGGTGCGCTCCGTGCCGGTGCGGTGGCCGAGGTCGAAGAAACGATCGGGGTCGAGGCCGAGGCGATCGAGGCGCGGCACGAAGTAGGGCTCCATCAGCTCGCGTCGGAAGACCTCGTGTCCGGCGGAGACCGGCGTGTGGGTGGTGAAGACGTTGTTGCGCCGGGTCTCGGCGCGGGCGGCCTCGAAGTCGATTCCCTTCTGCTTCATCAGCGAGGCGGCGCGCTCGAGCACCAGGAAGGCGCTGTGACCCTCGTTCATGTGAAAGCGGAAGGGCTTGATGCCCATCGCCTCCAGCACGCGCACGCCGCCGACGCCGAGGACGATCTCCTGGCGGAGGCGCACGTCGCGCTCGGAGTCGTAGAGCCTCGCCGTGATGTCGCGATCCTCCTGCCAGTTCTCGCGCAGGTAGGTGTCGAGCAGGAGCAGGGTGGAGCGGCCGATGCGCGCGGCCCAGACCTGGATGCGGAGCTTGCGGCCGGGGAGCTCGAGCTCGACCTGGAGAGGATGACCGGCGTCATCGACCACGAGCTGGATCGGCAGGTTGTGCGATCCGTGGGGTGAGAAGCGCTCCTCCTGCCAGTTGTCGAGCGAGAAGGTCTGGTGGAAGTAGCCGAAGCGGTAGAGGAGGCCGATGGCCACCAGCGGGATGCCGAGGTCGCTGGCGCTGCGCACGTGATCGCCGGCCAGGACGCCGAGGCCGCCCGAGTAGTTGGGCAGGCTCTCGTGCAGGCCGAACTCGGCCGAGAAGTAGGCGGCGCGGGGCTCGCGCTCGTAGTCGAATTCGTTCTCGCCCCGACGCACCCGGTTCATGCGGACGCGGTTGCCGTTCTCGAAGGCGCGGCGCATGCGGTCGTGGATCTGCATCAGCTCGGAGCGGATCTCGAGCCGGGCCGAGGCGGCAACCAGCTCGTCGCGGGTCATGCGACGGAGCAGGGCCACGGGATTGTGGTTGCTCTGGCGCCAGAGGCCGGGCGAGAGCTGGTGGAAGAAGAGGCGCGCCTGCGCATCGGTGTTCCACCAGAAGTTGTAGGCGACGTCCAGGATCGGCTCGAGCTCTTCGGGTACCCAGGGCGCGTGGCAGTAGGTCTTCATCGGTTTCCTGTTCGGTGGCGTTCGGTCTCGGGGGGGCCTCCCCCGGGCCCCGCGCCGTAGGTTATCAAGGGCCGGGGGCGGGCCCAGGACCGGCGAACGCGAGTCCATCATCATCGGATCTCGGAATTGCCGGCTGAAGCTGCTGTCGGGAAAGTGGTTTGCGGTCGCGCGGACATACGGTGCCAGGCACTTTCCGCCGGGGCGCGGGGCGAGACTGCTGAGGTCCTTGGCATCAAGATGCTCTCATGGGAGCCGGGAGAACGGTGTACTCGAAGGTCCGGGTTGGCGGCGCTCTCGGCTGGTCAGACGTCGAAATTCAGAAGTGAGAAGCCAGGAAGGCAGCCGCTGCCGCGGTCTCCAAGGCACCCTACGCCCGCTCGACTCCAGTGGTTGGCGGTTCTCCGACAGCACTTGAAGCCGTCGCGCGGACATACGGTGCCAGGCACTTTCCGCCGGGGCGCGTTACGATTCTGGTTCTCGGACGACCCGGAGAGCGCCCC
>JBFIHP010000141.1:0-7229 GCA_041601735.1 Planctomycetota bacterium
AGAGCGAGCTCTCCGAAACGACGAGGCGAGCCCGACACTCCATGAAGAAGGCCCCGTGACCTGAGTCACGGGGCCTTCCTCGTCGATCGTTCGCGGCGCGCCTTGGTCTCAGCGAGGTCCGCCCATCAGCATCCGGCGGACCGTGCCCGAGGCGGTGTCCGAATACCAGAACTGGTTGCGACCGATGAAGGCGACGCCCGAGGGCTTGCCGTCGAGCTCGTAGGACATCAGCTCGGTGCCGGTGCCCGGATCGAGGAGACGAACCTTGTTGTTGTCCGCGTCGGTGTACCAGATCCGGCGACCGTCGTAGCCGATACCGACGATGTTGTTCTCAACAGGGTGAACCTTCAGGATCGCGCCGTCGCTCGGGCGGATGCGACGCAGCTGGCCCGTGCCGGTGACGGCGAGCCAGAGATCGTTGCCGTCGAAGCAGATGCCGCCGAGGGTACCCTCGCCCGGATCGACCTTGAGGGCCACGTCGATCGTGCCCGACTCCGGATCGATGCGGGAGATCGTGCGGCTCCGGTTATCGACCTGCCAGATGTGGCTGCCGTCCCAGGCGGTGCCGGCGATCTCGCCGTCGAAGGGAATCTTCAGGAGGACCTGACCATCGTCGGGGTTCAACTTGAAGATGCAGTGGTCGGCATCGTCGGAGATCCACAGGAACTCGCCGCTCCAGGCGAGGCCATGGGGCGCCGCTCCGGGCGCCTTGATCTCGGCCTCCAACTTGAATCGCGACTTCTTCGGCGTGGCCTGCGTCATCGGCTCCATACTCCCTTCTGACTCCTCGTGTTCGGGGCTGGTAAAAGAAGGATCCGGTTCCTCCTAAGCCTCTCGAAACAGTGGACTTGAGGGCGGGAGCCGGGATCTGGTCGCGCATTGTAGCAAGAGCCGTCGCCGGCCCAAGGCCGCCCCGTGGCCGGAAAACGCCGCCCGACGGCGACACCCTCGCCGTCGGCCGCCCGGCCCCGAGCCCCGCGGCCCGAGCCGCCCCTTCTTCCGCCGGACTCCGGGCCCGAGCCCGCCGGTCGAAGTCGCGATCGAACGCGGGCCGCGAGCACGGCGGATGGTACCGGGGGCGTCGGTCTCGGCGATCGGGCGAGCAGCCGCATCGGGTCATCGAGGCGATGCCCGGGCGCGAGAGGCGCGGCCGGCACCGGAGCGACCACCGGGGCGAGGCCCCTCGTGCTCGGCCGGCGCGACTCCTCACGTCGCCTCGCTCAGGGCGTTCCGGCCGGATCCTCCTCCTTGACGAAGAGGTAGAAGAGGCGGCCCTCGTGGTTGGTGTGTCCGGCGATGCGCTCGGCGCCCTCCCCCGTCCCGACGAAGACGTCGCAGCGGCCCGGCGATCGGATCGCGCCGCCGGTGTCCTGGTCGAGCACGAGCTGGACGAAGGGCCGCGGCTCGAGCACCCCGCCGGGTCCCGGCCGCGGCACCGTCGTCTCGACCGCGCAGAGGGCGCCGCGGGGGAAGATGCTCTTGTCGGTCGCGATGCTGCGGTAGGGCGTGACCGGAGCGCCCAGGCTGCCGTAGGGACCGCCGCCGTCCGTCTCGGTGAAGAAGACGAAGCTCTCGTTGCGGTCGAGGTATCCCTGCTGCTCCTCGGGATGAGCCGCGAAGTAATCGCGGATCTTCGCCAGCGAGAGCTGCTCGGCCGGGATCTTGCCGTCCTCGACGAGCTCGCGACCGATGCTCGTGTAGGGCCGGTCGGTCTTGCCGGCGTAGCCGACGTGCATGAAGCTGCCGTCGGGCAGGCGGATCTTCGCCGAGCCCTGCACGTGGATGATGAAGGCGTCGAGCGGGTTCTTCAGCCAGACCAGTTCGAGGCCGCGATCGTCGAGGATGCGACCGTCCTCCAGCTCGCGCCGGGTCCAGTAGCTGACGACCTGTTCGCCGTCGCGACGGCCGAGGGGGGTCCCGTCATCGGCCTTGACCAGATCCTCGGGCAGCCGATACAGCGGCGCCGTGTAGCCCGCCCCCGGCCGGCGATCGCCGTCGAAGATGGGCTGGTAATAGGCGGTGAAGAGCACGTCGCCCATACCGTTCCAGCCCACCGAGCGGTAGACGTCGAACCAGAGCTGGATGAAACCGCTGAACTCCTGGGCGCTGCTCGACATGGCGAGCACGTCCTTGAGCTTCTCGAGGCTGGCGACGACGCGCTCCTTGCTGAACTCCTGGAAGGGATAGAAGCGCGAACTCGAGGGCTTCGCGAACCAGGCGAGGCTGCGATCGACCGCGAGAAGCAGGTCCTCACGATCCGCCCACATGGCCCGGAAGTCGGGGTACTGCGCCGGATCGGTGACGAGTTCGAGCGCGCTCTCGCCCGGGGCGAGCTGACGCGTGTAGTCCTTCGGCGGCGCGGCGTCGTCATCGCTGGCGCAGGCACCGAGGAAGAGGACGAAGAGGAAGAGCAGGGGGCTACGCGACATGGAGGGTCTCCGTTGGTGTCGTCCCGCAAGGATAATCGCCTTCGGGGACGGCGCGCCAGACGGAGACCGGGAGGACCTCAGCCGATCCGACCGATCGCCTCCTCGAAGGCCAGGGCGACGCCGCCCTCGGCCACGGCGAAGTCGCCGAAACCGGGCCGGGCGACCCGGACCCCCACATCGGCGCTGATATCCGCGGGACCGCCCTCGACCACGATGAGTTCCGGATCGAGCAGGCCGGCGACGAGCCGCAGGACGTCGCCGATGTCGCCGCCCGTCGCCGGCAGCGGAACCTCACCGGCGCCCTCGCTCGCTCTCAGTCGGCCGTCCAGGACGACGCCGGTCTCGGCGCTCCAGCCGGTCCCCTCCGCCTGCAGGCCCAACCAGACCAGGCCGTCAGGCGCGCGCTGCCGACCGATGAGCCATTCGCCGCAGGCCGCGAGTGCGGCCCGGCGCTCGAGCCGCAGGGGGCAACCGAGCCGATCGGCGAGCTCGGCGAGCCGGGCCTGGAAGCCCTCGTCCGCTTCGCAACCGAGTGCGATGCCGATGCCGCGAAGCGGCCGCTCACCTGCGCGCGTGAACTGCAGGAGTTCCTCTTCCAGGGCGGCGATGAGCGCGAGCGGGTCCCGTCCCTCGGCCGGGAGATGACGTTCGAAGGGCGAGCCGAGCGCGAAGTCGCGGATCGCGAGCCGCAGCCCACGATGATCGATCTCGGCTCCGGCCAGCCAGCCGTGCCCAGGGTCGAGTTCGAGGAGGAGCGGTCGCTTGCCGCCCTGGCGGGTGCTGTCGCCGAGGCCGCAGGAGCGCACCGCGCCCCGCGCGACGACCTCCTTCAGGATGTTCGAGATGGTCGAGGGCCGGAGTTCGCAGCGCTCCGAGAGCCGCGCGGCCGAGATCGGCCCTTCTCGCTGGATGGCCTCCAGGACGCGACGGGTGTTGGCGATGCGGAGATCGCGCGTGGTGGTGCGAGCCGTGGTCATGCGGAACTCGTGCCTCGAGCAGGCCGCGTCCGACCGCGAGCGAGCGTTCTCCCGCTCCTTTGGATCGGAGGTCGGCCACCATCGGCGCGAGGTGGCGAGGACGTCACGACGGCATCCCCGGATACGAGTATAGGACTCCGCGGTCCATCTGGCCAGAGGCGGCGTCACGGCTTGGTGCCACCCTCGCCCCCGATTAGGATGGCCGGAACCACGGCGCCGAGTAGCGGACGAATCATGACCACCACAAGAAGCGACGACTTCCTCGCCGATCTGAAGCTGAGACCGATGGCCTTCGACGGCGCCATGGGCACGTTGCTCTACGAGTCCGGCTACTTCATCAATCACAGCTTCGACGAGGCGAACCTGACCCGGGCCTCCTCCGTCCTCGACTGCCACAAGAGCTACGTCGAGGCGGGCGCGGACGTGATCGAGACCAACACCTTCTCGGCCAATCGTTTCCTGCTCGCGCGCTACGGCATCGCGGACCGCGTCGCGGACATCAATCGCGCCGGGGTCGAGATCGCCCGCGAGGCCGCCGGAGACGACGTCTACGTCGCCGGCTCGGTCGGTCCGACCGGAGAGGGCCTGGCCCGGATCTCGGAGCGGAAGGCGGCCGAGATCACGGCGGCCTTCGACGAGCAGGTCGCCGCGCTGGTGGCCGCGAAGCCCGACCTCCTGGTTCTCGAGACCTTCCATCACCCCGAGGAGATGCGCCTCGCCCTCAAGAGCTGCCGCGAGCACTTCGCCGGGCCGATCGTGGCGCAGATGAGCTTCGAGAACGACTTCCGTCTGCGCGACGGCACCGAACCCGAAGGCGTCGCCGACCGCCTCGGCCAGTGGGGCGCCGACGTCGTGGGCGTCAACTGCGCGCTCGGCCCGGCGCACGTCTTCGAGATCGCCTCTCGCATGGTGACCGTGGGACTGCCGGTGAGCGCCCAGCCCAACGCGGGGATCCCCCGGCGCCTCGACGAGCGCATGATCTACATGTCCACGCCGGAGTACTTCGGCGTCTTCGCGCGCCGCTTCTTCAAGGCCGGCGTGCGTCTCGTCGGCGGCTGCTGCGGCACGAGTCCCGAGCACATCAAGGCCGTCGCCGACGCCTGTCGCATGATGGGCGGCTCCATCATCGAGGTGCGCGAACGTCGCGGTCCCGACCGACAGGACGCGGCCCAGGCCATCGAGCCCGTGCCCGTCGCAGAGCGCTCGCGTCTGGCTGCCAAGGTGCGCCGAGTCTGGCAGGATCGCTTCGCCGCGGACGGCCCGAAGAAGTCGATCTCCGGTCCCGAGGACTTCGTCGTCAGCGTCGAGGTGAACCCGCACCCGGGCCTGGCCACCGATCGAGCCCTGGCCGGAGCCCGGATGCTCCGCGATGCCGGCGTCGACGTCGTCAACATCGCCGACGGTCCCCGCGCCGTGGTGCGCATGGCCAACTGGGCCCTCGGCCTGACGATCCAGCGCGAGCTCGACATGGAGTTCATCCTCCACGTCTGCTGCCGCGATCGCAATCTGCTCGGTCTTCAGGCCGATCTCCTCGGCACGCACGTGCTCGGCGTCCGCAACCTGGTGATCATCACCGGCGACCCGCCGAAGCTCGGGGACTACCCCAAGGCGACGGCGGTCTTCGATCTCGACAGCGTCGAGCTCCTCAAGCTGGTGACGGCGCTCAACCACGGCATCGATCCGGCCGGCAAGATGGTGGGCGAGGCCACCAGCTTCTTCAGCGCCTGCGGCGCCGAACCCGGCGCGCTGAACTACGATCGCGAGATCGAGAGGCTCCGGGCGAAGGTCCGCAACGGCGCCGAACTCATCATGACGCAGCCGGTCTACGATCCGGCGGTGCTCGACCGCTTCCTCCGTGACACCAGCGATTTCGAGGTGCCGGTGCTGGTCGGACTCCTGCCCCTGGCGAGCGCGCGCAATGCCGACTTCCTCCACAACGAGGTGCCCGGCATGCAGATCCCCGACGCGATCCGCCGACGCATGCACGAGGTGCCGGACGGCGCCGAGGCCCGCGCCGAGGGCGTACGGATCGCGCGCGAGATGCGCGCGTCGGTCAAGGACCGGGTGGTCGGCACCTACATCATGCCGCCCTTCTCGCGCTACCGCGCCGCCCTCGAGGTGCTCCAGCCCCTGGGTTACGGACTCCCCGACGCGACCGAGGATTGACCTCTCAGTCGCCGGCGAGGACGAGGCGCGGGCGGGCGCCGAGGGCGCGACCGGCGGCCAGGCTGCCGGCGAGCGCGGTGAGAAGGGTCACCGCCAGCACGATCCAGAGCGCGAGTTCCCAGCGCGTCGATCCCTCGAGCTCGAACTCCATTCCGAAGGCCCAGGCCAGGCCGAGGCCGCCGAGGGCGCCGAGCACGCCCGACACGAGGCCGAGCACCCCGAACTCGACCAGGAGCAGCAGGAGCACGCCGCGAGGTCGGAGTCCCAGGACCTTGAGCAGGGCCGTCTCGCGCGCCCGGCGGAGCGAGCCCGAGCTGACGCAACCCGCGAGGATGCCGAGACCGGCGAGCACGGTGAAGGAACCCAGGGCCGCGATGCCGGCGACGAGGCCCTCGAGGATGGCGGCCACGCGCTGAAGGATCGCGCGGATCTTGATCATCGAGACGTTGGGCAGGATGGTCGCCAGCTCCCGCTCGAAGCTCGCCTCGGCCGGTCCCTCCAGCCTGGCGGTGGCGATGCGATAGTGCGGAGCGTCGTTCAGGACGCCGGGCTCGGCCACGAGGAAGAAGTTGATCCGGAAGCTGGCCCACTCGACCTCGCGCAGGCTGGTGACCTTCATCTCGATCGGGATGCCCTGAACGTCGAAGACGAGGATCGATCCCAGCCTCGCGCCGAGGTCCCGGGCGAAGCGCTTCTCGAGCGAGACCTCGGGCCCCGGATCGGCGCCGAAGGGCTCGCCCGAGACGATGCGATTCGAGTCGTCGAAGCCCTCCAGCCAGGTCAGGCGCTGCTCGCGCGTGAGCACCCAGCCGCGGCGGCGATGCTCGTCCTCCTCGCGCTCGGCGGCGAGGTCCCGGACGCTCCGGCCGTCTACCGAGGAGAGCCGGGCCATGACGACGGGCACGGAGTCGATGGCACGCGCCCCGCGGGCGCGCAGCTCCGCCTCGAGCGTCGGCCACTGATCGGGCTGCACGTCGATGAAGAAGCTGGTGGGAGCATCGGCCGGGAGGGCCTGGATGATGCCCTGCGAGAGCCGGTCCTCGACCAGGAGGATCGTGCTCACCACGAGCGTGCCGAGACCGAGGGCGATGAGGGCGCCCTGGACGCCGGCGGCCGGTCGCAGCAGCGCCGCGAGACCGTGACGCAGGTGGAGTTCGAATCGCTCCCGCGGCAGCAGCCGCAGCATGAGCCGGAGCAGAAGCGCGCTCAGGGCGAGCAAGGCGATGGCCAGGGCGAGGAGAGCGACGAAGATCGCCGCCGTGAGCGCATCGCCGCCGCGACGCCAGGCCGCCAGGAAGAGGCCGATCGCCACGACGGCCCAGCAGAGGACGAGCATGAGCGTCGGCCGCGGCAGCGGCTCAACCCCGCTGCGGAAGACCCGCGCCGGGCTCACCCGCCAGAGCGCCGCGAGCGCGGGGAGGCTGAAGAGCAGGGCCACGAGCGGGCCGAGCAGGAGCCCGTCGATCAGCGCCTGGGGCTGCCAGGGCGGCAGCAGTCCTGGCGGCAGGACGTCGCCCACGAAGGCCGAGACCAGCTTCGGTGCGAGGAGACCGAGCAGGCCGCCCGCGAGGCTCGCGACCAGGGCCAGGACGAGCACCTGTCCGAGGTAGACCAGCGCGACCTCGAGCGGACGAAGCCCGAGGCAGCGCATCACCGC
>JBFIHP010000142.1:0-7219 GCA_041601735.1 Planctomycetota bacterium
GCACCGAGGTCTGCATGCGGGCGGCCATCTCGTAGGCCTCGATGCGGGTCTTGATCCCGGGGTCGCCGGTGCCTTCGAGCTCGACCTCGTTCAGCTCGCGCAGGGCCGAGATCACCCGCGCGCGCGACTTCTCATCGACCCCGGGCGGGTTCTTGACGAAGAGCACGGGGTCGCCGGCGCTGCGCATCGGCACGCCCTGGTAGCGCCCGGGCAGGAAGCCGGAGTGCCAGAGCCGCGGGTGGAGCGGTGCCAGGCGGTCGCCGTTCGACATCATCACCACGAACTCCGGCAGGTTCTCGTTCGCGGAGCCGAGGGCGTAGGAGACCCAGGCGCCCCAGGAGGGCCTGCCGATGAGCGGCACGCCGGTGAAGAGCGTGGTGACGGCGGCCTCGTGCAGGACGTGATCGGTCTGGTGCGAGCGGATCAGCGTGAGGTCGTCGGCGTGCTTCGCGATGTTCGGAAGCAGCTCCGAGATGTTCATCCCGCTGTCGCCGTGCCGCTTGAACTTGAAGGGCGAACCCACGACGGCGTAGTTGCCCTGACGCTCGGTGATCGCGCTGGTGATCTTGCCCTTGCGCACCGATTCCGGCAGCTGCTCGCCGCGGTGCTTGTCGAGCAGCGGCTTCTCGTCGAGGGTCTCGAACTGCGAGAGACCGCCCGAGAGGAAGAGCATGATGACGCGCTTCGCCCTGGCATCCGGAGCGGGAACGATCAGACCGCCCGGGCTGGTGGCGGCGAGGGCCTCGCGCCCGACGAGTCCGCCCAGCGCCAGGGCGCCGAGGCCCATGGTCGTGCGCTGCAGGAAGGCGCGGCGGCAGAGGCGGTCGTGATCGGCCGGCAGGTCGCGTGTTCTCATGACTTCTCCCTACTTGTGAATGGCTGCATCGAGGTTGAGGATCGTCGCCGCTACGGTGGTCCAGGCCGCGACCTCCGCGGGCTCGAGCCCCTCCTTGACCTTGCTGTCACCGACCGCGAGCAGCTTCTTCGCCGCGTCCGGAGCGGCCTTGAAGTGCCGGCGCTGCTCCGCGAGCAGGCCCGCGAGGATGCCCGTCTCCTTCGCCGTGGGCGCGCGCCCCGTGCAGAGCCGGAAGCCCCGGGCGATCCGGGCCGCGTCGTCCTGGCCGCCCTCGGAACCGAGCAGGCGCTCGCCGAGCTTGCGGGCCGCCTCGACGTAGACCGGGTCGTTGAGCAGGACCAGGGCCTGGAGCGGCGTGGTGGTGCGAGCCTCCTGCACGCTGCAGATCTCGCGCTTGGCGGCGTCGAAGGTGATCATCGAGGGATAGGGCGTGCCCCGCGACCAGAACACGTAGAGCCCGCGCCGGTACTGATCCTCGCCGCTGTCCTTGCGGTAGCGGCGTCCGCGCGCGACCGCGTTGGAGACGGCGGTCGGCTGGTAGGGCCGGACGCTCGGGCCGCCGAGCTTCGCGACCAGGAGGCCGCTCGCCGCTAGCGCGTTGTCGCGGATCATCTCGGCCGACATCCGCTGCCGCGGACCGCGCGCCAGGAGGCGATTGTCGGGGTCGCGTTCGAGCTTCGCGGGGTCGATCTTCGCGTCCTGGCGATAGGTGGCCGACATGACGACGAGCTTGTGCAGCTTCTTCAGGTCCCAGCCGCTCTCGACGAACTCGACCGCGAGCCAGTCCAGAAGCTCGGGGTGGCTCGGCGTCTCGCTGCGCTTGCCGAAGTCGTTCGGCGTCGCCACGAGCCCCTTGCCGAAGTACTGCTGCCAGAGGCGATTCACCGTGACCCGCGCCAGGAGCGGATTGCGCGGATCGACGATCCAGCGGGCGAGGCCGAGGCGGTTCTTCGGCAGCTTCTCGTCCAGCGGATGCAGGATGCCGGGCACGCCGGGCTCGACCTTCTCGCCCTTGTGGCGGAAGTCGCCGCGGATGAAGACGTGGGTCTCGCGCATCTTGTCGGGTTCGAGATCCTCCATGACGGGCGTCTCGGGCATCCTGCGCGCGAGGCCGCGCTTCTCGCTCTCGAGCTCGGCGATCTCGGCCTTGATGATCTGTCCGACCGTGTCGTGGTTCTCGCGGTAGTGCTTGCGGATCCTGGTGCGCAGCTCGCCGCGCCGGGCCTCCTCGGCATCGATCTCGTCGCCGCTGGGCTTCGACACGGTCCTGGCGACCGGGGCGTCGGCGAGCTCGCGCAGGGCGCGGATCACCTCGTAGCTGACGACGTCGGGGCCCTGGGCCTCGAAGTCGAAGTTGAAGCGTCCGCGCGGCTGGTCGTCTCGAGACCGCGCCGCCATGGCGGCGGCCGCCTCGGGCGGAACCATCGCCTCGGCGCCCTCGGCGTTCGCGGTGGGAGTCGAACCCCGGCGACCGCGGCTCGACGTCGGGCTCGCGGCGAAGACGACCTTGACGACGAGTTCGCTCTCGCCCTCGCGCAGGCCGACGCGGATCTCACGCTCCTCGTCGCGGCTCGGGCGTCGGAAGCGACTGAAGCCCGAGGAGGATCCCCGCGACGCTGCGGCCTCCTTGGGCTTCGGCGCCGCCTCGAAGATCAGCTCGCCGTTCAGCCAGGCCTTCACGCCGTCGGGGCCGTCGAAGTTCATGACGACGGTCCGCGCCTTCGTGCTGTGGATCTTGCGGGTCAGATACCAGGCGACGTTGCCGTCCTCGAGCCGGATCTCCCGACCGTCGCGCCAGTCGCGTTGCTGCTTCCAGGCGAGCTTGGGCGGCGGGCGCCGGGGGCGAGCGCTCGGCTTCGGCGCCTCCTCCGGCGCGGCGGCCAGGGGCTTGGCCGGCTTCTCGGGCTTGGTCGCGCCCTTGCCGGCGCTCGGCGCCGACGGTGAGGGCGCGCTCTCGCCCGCGGCCGGCTTGCCGCCCTCGGGCAGGGCCGGGGTCTTGTCCTTGCCGGCGACGGGCGGCTTCCCGCCGGGCTTCTTCTCGCCCTCCGCCCCGGTCTTGCCGGGGGTCTTCGGGGTCTTCGGTTGCGATGCGGCGGCCGTCGGCGTCTTCGCCGGCTCCGGCTGCGCCGCCTCGGGCTTCTTCGGCGCCGGAGCGCCGGGCTTCTTTCCGGTCGCCGGCGCGCCGCCGGGCTTGCCGCCCGCGCCGCTCGCCGCGGAGCCGCTCTTGCCCGAGGCTCCCTTCGCCTTGGGGTCGGTCTTCTTGGCGACGACGGGCTTCTCGTACTCGGCGCGGAGATCCATGCCCTCCTTCAGGCGCTTCTCCGGTTCGAAGTCGCTCTTGTGGGCGGCGGCGGCATCCTCGGCCGGGAAGGGGCCGACCGCGCTCCACTCCTTCGTGACCGCGGGGAGGAGAGGCGCGCGAACGCGCTCGTCCTCGGTGTAGGAGATGCGGAAGCGCCCGAGCAGCGACTTGAAGGGTCGCGACTTCTGCTCGATCGTGACCCGCAGCACCGAGGCCTCGTTGATCGCGAGGGTCTCGAGGGGCACGAGGATGGCCTCGTGCTCGCGGAAGCGCTCGTCACCGGCGATGCTCCAGCCCCGCACCCGGAAGTCGCGGCCGAAGGACTGTGGTCCGCTCTTCTCGTCGTCGCTGATGATGATCGCGCCCTCGATGCCGCCCGGCGTGATCGCGTCGATCGTCGCGTTCTCGGGCCGCTCCTGGCTGAGGTCGGCCTCGGCGCGCGCAAGCCACATGAGCGGCGGATCGGCCGACTCCGACAGCGACGAGAGACGGATCTTGAGGCCGCTCAGGATGAAGCGGCCGTGACGGCCCCGGCCGCTCGCGCCCTCGGGCTGGCTCGGGTCGGGGATCGCCTCGATTTTGAGCGCGGCGATCTTGCCCCGGCCGGGCTTGAAGGCGAGCTCGTAGACGTCGCGCACGGGCGCCTCGCCGGTCGCGAGGATCGAACCGTCGTCCTGCAGGCGCAGGATCGAGCCGTTCTCGGCCATCATCCCGATGGGCTCGAGGGTCTTCCAGGCGACGTCCTCGCCGACCGACTCCAGGATCGACTTCTCCCAGCCCTGCTGGGCCGCGTCCGAGTAGAGGTCGTCGTTCTTCAGCCGCTCCTTGAGCTCCTCGATGCGCGCGTCGAGCAAGGACTCGTGCGGCGCCTGATCGGGGTTGGGCACGCGCATCGACGGCGCCGAGTTGCGCCCCGTCCCCGCGAACGAGAAGCGGTTATCACGCTCCTTCACCTGATTGAAGTAGCCGTAGAAGCGGTAGAAGTCCTTCTGCGACAGCGGGTCGAACTTGTGATCGTGGCACTGCGCGCAGGCCAACGTGAGCCCGAGGAAGGCGGTCGCCGTGGTGTCGAGGCGATCGATCACGTAGTTGGTGCGGTACTCGTCCGGCTCGTCGCCCGCCTCGCTGTTGGTGGCGTGGTTGCGGTTGAAGCCGGTGGCGATCTTCTGGTCGAGGGTCGCGTCGGGGAGCAGGTCGCCGGCGAGCTGCTCGACGGTGAACTGATCGAAGGGCATGTTGCGGTTGAAGGCCTCGATGACCCACTCGCGCCACTTCCAGGCCGACCGTTCGCCGTCGGACTGGTAGCCGTTGGTGTCGGCGTAGCGGGCGACGTCGAGCCACTCCTGGGCCTGGCGTTCGCCGAAGGCCGGCGAGGCGAGCAGCCGATCGACCAGCTTCTCGTAGGCTTCGGGACTCTCGTCCTTCACGAAGGCGTCGATCTCGTCGACGGTGGGCGGCAGTCCGGTGAGGTCGAAGGTCAGCCGTCGGATCAGGGCCTCGCGCGAGGCCTCGGGCGCCGGCTCGAGTTGCTCGGCGCTCAACCGCCGGTGGACGAAGCGATCGAGGGCGTTCGCGGCCCAGCCCTCCCCCGCCTCGGGAAGAGCGGGACGGACCGGCGCCTGGAAGGCCCAGTGCTCGGGCCAGTCCGCGCCCTGGGCGATCCAGCTCTCGAGAGTCGCGATCTGCTCCGTGGACAGGGGCTTGTCGAAGCGCGCCGGCGGCATGAGGTCGTAGCCGAGCTCGGCCTTGACGTGCGCGACCAGCATGCTCGAGGCCGGGTCGCCGGGCGTGATGACGAACTCGCCCTCGCGCTCCGCGAGGGCGCTGCGCTTCTGATCGAGGCGGAGCTCGGCCTTGCGCGTCCCGCCGTCGGGTCCGTGACAGTGGTAGCAGTGCTGCGACAGGATGGGGCGGACGTCGCGCAGGTAGTCGACGCGCGGCGCTTTCTCCTGGGCCAGACCGGCGGTAGCCAGGACCGCCACGCCGAGGAGCGCGGAGAGGGTTCGGAACATGGTCGTTTCCTGCGTGGAGTCGATCGAACACGAACAGCGAGCGAAACGACGATGATAAGGGTCGCCCCGGCCCCTGCCTACCCGGAACCCGGCCGCCGCGACCGGTTCGCGGTAACCTCCTGCCTCCAGGAGGCCGCAAAGACTGCTGAAGGGCCGGGCGGAGCGCCGGACGGGGATTTCCCGGAATCCGCTGTCCCTTTCCGGCAGCTCGCCGTCATCGAGGCATGGAGACGCGAACGAGCAGCATGACCGAGGAGAGACTCGAGATCGAGGAGGCCCGGGGCCTCGGCCGCTACCTGCGCTATCTCGGCTGCCCCGAGGACCGGGAGGGCGACCTGATCCAGGATGCCAGGCTCGCCCTGCTCGAGGCCCGATCGAAGGACCGCGAGGTGCGCGATCGGCGGGCCTTCCTCAGGACCTGCGTCCGCAACGGACTCATCGATCTCGGCCGCGGGGCGCGCCCCGAGAGCCTGCCCGATGCCGAGCTGATCGCGCGGCGCGACCGCCGCTTCGACGAGATCGCCGGCGATGACATGGCTGCAGGCTTCGTCGGTCAGGTCCGCGACTGTCTGGGCCTTCTCGATGAGCGCGAGCGCCTTCTCCTGCGTCACCGCTACTGGGAGCGGGTGAAGGAAGCCCAGAGCGCCGCCGAACTCGGAGTCAGCGTCTCGGCGGTGAAGAAGATCCTGGCCCGGGCCCGCGCGCGGATGAGAGCCTGCCTCGAAAGGAAGACGAGATGACCAGCCGGCGACCCGACGACCACGAACTGGACTGGGCGATCAACGAGGCCCTTCGCGAGGAGGAGCACCACCCGGCGCGACCGATCGGCGCCGACACACGCCGTCTGCGCACCAGTTCGCGCTACCGACCGGTCCGCCAACGGAGCCGCGCCGCCTCCGTCGTCGTGACCTTCGTCCTCTTCGTCGCAGCCTCCGGCATCGTCTGGTATTCGATGCGAGGCGACGACCGTCGGAGCCGGATTGACCAGGCCCTCGACGAGCTGCGGATCGACCCGGAGGAGTTGCGAGCGGCGGTCGAGGAGGAGAGAGAGGCACGGGTCCCCATCGACCCGAGCATCGAGGACGACTCGCCCCAGGACGAGAACGGCTGGAAGCGCCAGCTCGAGATCCTGCTGACGAGCCACGAGCGGGCGCTCGAATCCGGGATCAAGGGCAAACCCCACCAGCGCATCGACGACTCGACGAGCCTGCTCTGGTCCGCCCTGAACAAGGAGCCCGAGCACTGGCGGGACGTCCGCGAGGCGATCGAGCAGCGCGCCTTCACCGCCCGGGAACCCGACGTCCGGAGGCGCATCGCCTTCATCGTCGTCCGCGATCCCTCCGCCGCCGGACGCGAACTGGCGATGAAGCTGGTGAAGGCCGACGGCGCCTCCTTCGGCGACGACGAGCTCGTCCTGATGATGCAGGCCGGTCTGAAGCCCGGCTTCGAAGCGGCGCACCGCAGGCTCGAGTCGGCGCCCGCCGAGGCCGATCACTTCTGGCTCGCCCTGCGTGCCCTGCTCCTGGGCGACGAGATCGGGCTCGATCGCGTGAAGCGGGAGTTCGCGGCGCGCGATCTGTCGCGCGAGGAGGTCGATCGGAAGCTGGGCGCCGCCCTCGGCCTGCAGACTCTCGAGGGCAACCGGGCCTGGGCCGATACCTTCCTCCTGGTGCAGGACGAGATCGCCAAGGCGGCCTTCTACGACGACCTCGAAAAGGCGGTCTTCTACTACGTCCGGCTGCGCTACTTCGGCGAGGCCTCGAGCGGCCGGAAGATCGACCTCGCCCACATGCCGGTGGACATCAAGCGCTTCGCTAGCTCCTTGCCCGAGATCCCGGACATGGCCGCCCTCGAGCGAGCCGCCGCCGAACTCGGCCAGCGGAAGAGATGATCGCCCGGCGAAGCTGCGCAAGAGGAGCGCCGCATTGCGGGGCAGTCGGGCGTTGACCTCGATGAGCTTGGCCGAACCGTCCCGGGGATCGCGCTTGAACTCCACGCTGGCGAACCCGGTGAACCCGACGTGCCGGAGCACGCGACGTGCTGCGTCCA